>JAQUQE010000034.1 GCA_028716225.1 Dehalococcoidales bacterium
CAAAAAAGAAGACCTGAATAAAGTAGAAAACGATGTCCGTCGCTTGCTTATTTCTATTAATGCAGGCAAATAGTGGCAATTGAAGGGCATCCGGGCAGAATCAAAGTCCCGATTGAACGAGATGGCTGATTGTAGAATAAATGGCGGCTTGTGGTCGCGTTATAAGGATTCCGTTTGGCCGATATGGTATGCCTTTTTCCTTACCACCTGAACTATTATCACTGTAGTAATCACTACCAATCCAACAATCGATATTAAAACTACATTTTGGTCAGTTGGCCCTTCCACAGCAAGCCGTTTCATTAATATACCGAATAATGCCCAGTCAACAACAATACCATAGAATACGTCTCTTCTTGAGAAGAGCATGGCGAGCGTAATCGCTAAAGCCACCACAATCACAGCTACAGCCCAGAATTGTTCACCAAGCCCAAACGCACCCCAGTTCATATCCACAAGCAAAGCTGTAATATTAGCTATTGTTGCCACTGTGATCCAGCCAAGGTATACACTAAAAGGAACGTGCACCAGGTATTTTTCATTTTTTGTTACATCTGACTTACCTATATTCAACCGCAAATAGATCATAATCAAACATCCCAGTAATATAAGCATCAGGATCAAAGATAACGGGAGGATTTCGTAGTGCCAGGCGAATATCCAGCCGGCGTTTGCTAAACAGGTAATAAAAAAGAGTACCCCGATTCTTTCTATAGAAGAGTTTTTCGAAACATCCTTCTTCTTGATGGCCATAATAAGATGATATATCACGAAAATACCGAGCAGAACATAGATTACCCCCCAAATTGAAAAGGTAAATCCCGCCGGCACGAATAAATTGGGGTATCGGTCGGATAACCCACCGGTAGTATTGTTATTTATGGGAAGAATATTAGCCAGTGCATTTATGACAATAGTCCCCAAAAACCCGATGAAGTTCATAATAGACAGAAACCGGAAGCGATTTTTAATCACAACATCTTCTCCTGGTTGTCCCATTCACTTTATGGTTAATACTAATCGTTATGGTTAATACTAATCGCCTGATTTTAATATGTCAATTAAGGTAAGCATTTACCGGCAGCCTCGGAATGAATAATGCTATTCTACCGTATCATTGTGAGAACGTGTATTGTTCAGCCTAGGTAGTAATCATTAATTGTGTTAATTTTACCTTTAGCTAAACATATAGTGAAAAGAAAGAACTCTTTATTATGGAATGTACTAAGTAATAATGACATTGCTGGGAAGTATTTAAGTTGTCATTCTATTACCAGAAAATATTTAGTATAATTCGCTAGGAAATGCGATTTAGCTATGCAGATTGTTCTACCATATCCAGAATTTGATAGATCAGCCGCCGTTCTTGTCCGGCAGCGCTCGGTAGAGTGTGCTTTTGATCAGATAATACGGAATAGACTGTTATCGGGATTTCATGGATATTTTTTGGGATTACCTGCAAATAGGGATTCTTATAGCTTTTACCAGTCTGGTCCTTGGCAGAGTGATCTATGAGAGGTTTCGCGGTATCAATGCGCTGGCATTGATAAATAATAGTGGCAAACAACGTGTCCTCGGAACAGCAGCAGTGGCAATAATCAGCTTGTGGGTTTTTATCCTGGTTATGCATATAACGCATCCCGAAATAATGTTTCTGCCATGGCAGCTATCATATGCTATGGTGAGCGCGTGTGCTGCCAGAATTACGGGTATGATACTTGTTATCGTGGGCTTTGTGCTATATATTAATGCCTGGAGGATACTGGGTAACGCGTGGAGAATTGGTAGTGACGAGAAAGGACATTCATCTCTCGTAATAAGCGGCGTCTACGCACTGTCAAGAAATCCGATATATGTCTTCTACTGCCTGTATTTCGTCGGTACATTCTTGATGAATGGTACTTCCATTTTCCTAATACTAGCAATATTGCTAACGATTACATTGCATCACCTGATTATCGAGGAGGAAAAATTCTTAGCCGCTAGATATGGAAACAAGTACAAGCAATACCAGTCGAACACCCGCCGTTACTTCACTTTCAGTAAATTAGTATCTCCCATCACTCCCTCTAAAAATCTCAGGAGGACCATTAAGATTGAGGAATAGGATTATAAATGAGTATGCTGATTAAGGATCCCCTACAAGTCTTTCATCAAAGTAAGACACCGGCAGGCCTATACGCTAGACAAAAATGGCTTGATCAAGGCGGAACAAATTCGTGGCGCCGTGATTTTGACAGTACCGTAGCATTATTGAACTATGGTCAGATGCCAAACGGTTCTTGGGGAGATTCTGTAGTTAATACGGTACGCCACCTCTTTGATCTGCACCTGACGGTACGTAAGTCAAACAGATCCGTTGATGCCGGTATAGATTGGTTGACAGCATCAATGCCGTCCCTGACTTCTGTCTGCGGGGATTACCATCGGGAGCACATTACGGCAGAAAATCTTCGTGGAATACCGTTTTCTCCCTGCCGTTTTGATGTCTTTAGTATGACATCGGCTCTATTTTTAGCGACCGTGTTTGGGCGGGACCATGACCGTCAAGTTATCGATGCCTATGACCACCTGGACCGAGAGATTGTTCGTAAAGACGGATACCTTTACGGTTGGTCGTGCTTGAGTAACTTACTCCGTGCCTTAGTAGTCAATGACAAATACTCAAACAGTAGATCAACAGAACTAATAGTTCAAGTCCTGAGTAGAATTCAGACTCCTGAAGGGGAATGGCAGGGAAAGGTTCCTTTCTACCTTACCCTAAATGCTCTAGCACACCTGGATATGCCGATAGCTAACTCCCAAGTCGACTCTGCGCTGAAAAGAATCTATAGAACACAGTCACGAAACGGGAGCTGGGGGAAAGCAGAACCTGAGTTCGCCACATTTCTCGTGGTTCATACGTTGAAGCGTAAGGGCATACTTTAATAAAAGTGCCGACCATGAACTAAGAATCCTAGGATAGTCTTGGGTTGGTACGAAGTTACTAATAGTAATCGGTAGTGGCTAATATGCCCTGAATATAATCTTAATTCAGAACGGGGAATAATATGCTAGTCATAATAGAATGTCCCTCTTCTCAGACTGAGGGCACCATGCCCCTGGTTGATTCAAGCTACAAGGGACCGTATCGTTACTGGAAATACCGTGCCCTCTTCACCATTGAACTCAAGAACAATGAGCTTACATTCTGTGAATCCCTGATTGAAGATGAGCTTCAGTAGCAATAAGAGATGAAGGCTATTCAGGACAAATCAAAAACGCCAGTTCCCGGGAAAAGATTAGGCTGGATAATCCTTCGCGACCGGTAGAATCACCAAAAAATGGCTTAATGCGGGATAACGCAAAACTTCCTGATTTACTATCGTAAAGAAAGGTCCCCTACATCTTGAAGAAGTCTCTCATTCGTTGGATCCAGGGCCTTTTTATTTTCACCAGCAGGTAGAGATCCCCGGGAGCTCCGCCGGCCTCTCCGGGAGACCCCATCCCCTTCAGCCTTATCCGCTGGCCGTCTCTTATCTCGGGCGGAATCTTTACCATGAGGTTCCTGGTCTTCCCGCGTCTCTCATATGAGTACTCCACCTCGGTACCACCCCGGACCCTCTCCGGACTCACTACAATCGTATCGTAAAAGTTCCTGCCCCTTTCCGGCAGCTCCACTCCGACGACCTTTTTCAAGAAAAACTTGATTAGCTTGCCCATAAACCCGGGGGAAGATGATTCTGACATCTGATTCTGGTAACCGGATGCATAATGCTTTCCGGATCCTGCCCCAGTCTCGGGATCGAACCCCCAATATTCATTGCCATACGATTCCCGGAAAACATCGCCCGAGCTTCGGAAGCCGAAGATCCGGGCGAACTCCTCGAAGATCTGGTTGATGTCTGAACCCCTGAATATGTCCTCGGTGGTATGACTCTGTCTGAACCGGTCGTAAGCAGACGGCCCGTACTGAGACCTTAGAAGATCGTACTCCCTTCTCTTGGAGACATCGGAGAGAACGGCATAGGCCTCGTTGATTTCCTTCATCTTGTTGGTCGCTGCCGGGTCGCCCTTGTTTTTGTCGGGATGATACTGGAAGGCGAGCTTCCGGTAAGCTTCTTTTATGGATTTCTGGCTGGCACTTCTGTCCACACCCAGAATATTGTAGTAGTCTTTCTGATTCATGCTATCTGGTATAAGTATACATGATTTACCCCCCTACCTCTCAAATCTTCTCCGGCGGGGGGTATTCTACCCGTGATGGATAGAGGCGGGTTTGAGCGTCGGAATACCGGAAATAGTTGGATTTGTATGAAGATCGACCCCCTGGCAAGGGCAACAGGTATCCCCTTCTATTCTCTCCTCGAACTGGGGATACCTGAACTTTACCCTTTAGCTAATTATTACGCCTCCGCCTGTTCCGGTAGGGGGCCGGCTGTCGTGACTGGTGCGAGGGTGCCGGGTATGCCGTCTCCGAAGCTACATCGTAATTAAAGCCGGGCAGATGGCGGCGTTCCAGCCTGGCGTTGATAAGCTGCTCCAGAGCCCGCACCATGGCGGTATCTTCACCGGTCACGAAGGTGAAGGCATCACCGGTTTTGCCGATCCGGCCCGTGCGGCCGATTCGGTGAGTATAGGCATCCGTAGTATCCGGCATATCGTAGTTAACAACATGGGAAATACGCAGCACATCAATACCGCGGGCGGCGATATCCGTGGCCACCAGCACCTTTATGTAACCGGATCGGAAACCGTCAAGCGCCGCCTGCCGCTGGCACTGAGACAGGTTGCCTTGCAGCGAAGCGGCTTTGAAGCCGTCTTTCTGCAGCTGCTCGGCGACTCGCCTGGCACGATGTTTGGTACGGGTAAAAATAAGTACCGAATCCGTTTCGGTTTTGCGCAGCAGGTCTTTCAGTAGCGCCGTCTTTAGATTCTGTTTGACCGGATACAGGGTGTGCGATACTGTGGCCGCCGGTGCCGTTCGGTCAACCTGAACCGTGACCGGATTACTCAGGACTTCCTTAACCAGGCGCCGGATATCATCAGGCATGGTGGCAGAGAAAAGCAGCGTCTGCCGTTTTCTCATAAGGCACTTCAGGATGTTCCGGATATCGGGGAGAAAGCCCATATCGAACATTCGGTCAGCCTCATCAATGACCAGAAATTCCACATGCGATAGATCAATGGTACCCTGCCAGATGTGGTCAAGCAACCGACCGGGGCAGGCGACCACGATGTCGACCCCCCGACTCAGTATCTGGGTCTGCAGACCAGCGCCCACGCCGCCGTAGATGGCAGTGCCGCGCAGGCCAGTATTTCTACCCAGTTCATTTACCGTCTCGCATATCTGTTCAGCCAGTTCCCTCGTAGGCGAGATTACGAGGGCCCGGATCTGACGCCGCGGCCCCGGTAGCAGGCGTTCCAAGACTGGCAAGACGAAGGCAGCGGTTTTACCGGTGCCGGTCTGGGCCAGACCGATAAAGTCACGACCCTGCAAGATGGGCGGGATAGATTCAAGCTGGATCGGTGTCGGGTTAGCGTAGCCGAGCGCACGCACACCGGACATGATGCTCGGGTGGAGATGAAAGGACTCGAAACTCATTAAAACTCCTTAGTAATAATCGGGTAACTCTCCTGCAAGGAGATTACTCCGTAGATGTTTATTTTGTCTATTGCGGCTACTATAGCCGATATGCGATAGCGGGTGCTCAGTATCTTCGTGATTTTCCGCCCCCGAAATCACCGCCCCCCCCTCGCCGATTACCGTAAGACGACCGGCCGCCGCCCCTGTTATCGCTTGGTGGCCGGGCCGGACTGACAGTCATAGTCCGCTCTTTCAGGATTTTCCCGTTCAGAGCTTCGACGGCCGCCTGCCCTTCCGATGTTGACGGCATTTCCACAAAGGCAAACCCCTTTGACCGTCCGCTGTCCCGGTCGGTTATGACGTTTACCGAGCTAACCTCTCCGAAGGCTGAGAATTCCTGCCGTAGTTCTTCTTCATTTGCGTCATAGGGTAAGTTGCCAACATAGATTTTCATACCATTCTCCTTTTTTAAATCCAATATTTTATTAGTTATACCGGTTATCCCTCCAGCACCTTCTTTTGCTGTGCCAGCAGGGCGTCATCAATCCGAATTTCGCTCACCCTTTCGTAGACCTTACGGAAGTGGAATCCCTGAATAGCCAGGGTTACGCATAAACCAATTTGGCGAGGATATTTCAAGAGAGATGAAAAGATTAGCTTCCAATAGTGTCGCGAGGCTCTGTCCCTGATACCCAGCATCAATGTTGCCCTAAGCAATGCCTTGACGTGGTATGCCTCCAGCTTTACCTTGCAGGCTGTTTTTTCACTGGGCCGGTACTCTTTCAGGAATGTAGCAATGCGCTCGTAGTATTGCCTGGGGGCATAAATTGATTGCAGAATGTGCTTGTAGCCGTTAACGAGGACGTCGAAGTTCATTTTGGGGACTAGATTGGTGGTCCCGTCCGTATTATCACCGCTGCCGCCGGGCAGGAGGCGATTCTCCTGCTTCAGGCGATGCCACAGCTTTGTTTCGGGAGGTGCCGTCAATAGACCGACCATCGCTGTCACGATCCCCGTCTTTTGAATGAAGTTGATCTGGCTCTTAAAGATGGAGACCGGGTCGCTGTCAAAACCTACGATGAATCCTCCCATTACCTGAAAGCCGTGGTTCTGCAGTGTCTTAACCGCGGCGGCCATATCGCAGTTCTTATTGGCGTACTTATTACATTCACACAGGCTTGCTTCATTAGGCGTTTCGATACCGACAAACACGTTGTTAAACCCGGCGTCGGACATCAGTTGCATTAACTCCTCGTCGTCAGCCAGATTTATGGAGGCCTCGGTGAGAAAGGCAAACGGGTATCGTCTTTTCTCCTGCCACTCGGAAATTGCCGGCAGAATTTCCGACTTCAGTTTTTTCTTATTACCGATGAAGTTGTCATCGACAATAAATACATTGCCCCGATAGCCTGATGCAAAGACGGCATCCAGTTCGGAGATTACCTGTTCTCTGGTTTTAGTCCGCGGCTTGTGTCCGTCCAGGACAACGATATCGCAAAACTCACAGTCAAACGGGCAGCCGCGTGAGTACTGGATTGTGACCGAGGCGTACTTTTTGAGGTCAAGCAGCGAAAACAGGGGCGTAGGTGTCGTGGTGACATCGGCTCTCCGGTCGGTTTGATAGATAGGCTTGGGACAACCGTTTTTCAGGTCTTCCAGGAAAAGCGGCAGGGTAATTTCGGCCTCATTTAATACCATGTGGTCGATATCACTGAAATCAAACTCTTTGTGGCCGGTGGTGAAGAGAGGACCTCCGCCGACTGTCTTCTTGTTTAGTTTCTTGCATCGGTCAATGACTTCCAGAGCTGACTTCTGCTGGGCAATCATGGCACTGATAAAAACGTAGTCAGCCCACGCGATGTCCCGGTCAGTTAATTTGGTGGTATTCATATCCACTGCTTTTTTCTCCCAGTCTTCCGGTAGCATAGCGGCGATAGTCAGTATGCCCAAAGGAGTGTTCAAGGCTTTTCTAGGAGTGAATTTTAAGGCATGTCTGAAACTCCAGAAGGTATCGGGATAATGTGGATAAACTAAAAGTATTTTCAATATTTGCTCCGTTTATGAGATGAGAAACCCATTATTTCGGGTAAGCTCAGAAGTTGTCCGGCTTCATCTCGGTTGCTTTTCTCGCTTTTTGAGCTTCTTCAATAGCCCTCTCCCTGGCGAGCCAGGTTTCTTTTCGGGCTTGCTCTTTATTCAATTGTTCGGCTTCCCCGGCCGTGCGTTTTTCCGCTCGCCTGGCTTCGGCTAGTCTCTGAGAATCTTCAATGGCCTTTTCCTTAGCAAACCAGGCTTCCTTTCTCGCCTTTTCCCGGGCCAGTCTTTCAGCTTCTTTTGCTATCTGTTTGTCTTTCTGATTTGATCCCATTACAGAATCCTCCTTATTGGCAGCGATGCTGATGAGGATAGTTAACACTCTGTTTGGGGAGCATACATAGGCCGGCTAGCCGGCCTATGTATGCCATTAAAGTTAACTGGATTTATTGAATATTTCTGGATTTGCGATAGCAGTCGCTGCAGTAAACGGGTCTGTCTTGACGGGGTTCAAAGGGAACTTCGGTGTCCTTACCGCACTCGGCACAGGTTGCCGGGAACATCTGGCGTCGTGATCCATAGCTGGATCCATAGCCACTGCTTCCGTTACGCTCTGACTTCCTGGCCTGACGACACGGCAGACAACGCTTGGGTTCGTTGGTATAGCCTCGGGAAGCAAAGAGTTCCTGTTCGTCAGCACTGAAGGTGAAGGTGGTTCCACAGTCGGAACATCGGATCGACTTGTCCTGAAAACTCATAGGATGACCTCCTTTTATGATAGTTGGTTAGGGTTTTCGGTCATCCTACGTATTAAGAAAGCTAAACAGGGCCTATCTAAACTTGTAATAACCTAAACTGAAACCACTGGAGTCATTATATAATAGACCGGTGTCAATTACAAATATTTTTTTAAATGCTGCAGAAGATTACGCTGATTTCCTTCTCCGGTTGGTAATGACAGGAGGCAAGTCGTAAAGGTATAATGGGATACTCTACGCTCCAGGTAAAGGCTGCACTTTGCCGGCCGGCTGGATATTGCGGCCGCAAAGTTTCTGGGAAGGAGGCTTAAGAGACAGATGCTTAAAGGTAAGGTTGCCCTGGTAACCGGCAGCTCCCGTGGCATTGGCAGGGCAATAGCCTTGAGGCTGGCCCGGGAGGGAGCCGATGTTATTGTCAACTACTTCCGACGGCGTGAGGCTGCTGAGCAAACGGCCCGGGATATCGAAGAGTTAGGCGTAAAGGCCAGTGTCGTCCGGGCCAATGTCGGCGAGCCGGAGAAGCTCGATGAGATGTTCGATACCGTTGCCGCCAGCTTTGGCCGGCTGGACATATTCGTCAGCAATGCTGCCTCCGGTCTGCCCCGTTCTGCCCTTGACCTGGATGCTAAGGTCTGGGGCTGGACGATGGATATCAATGCTAGGGCGTTTCTGCTCGGTGCGCAGCGGGCGGTCGGGCTGATGGAGGGGAGGGGTGGTAAGATAGTAGCCATCACCAGTCTGGGCTCGAAGCTGGTCTGGCCCGGCTACGCCGCCATAGGGGTATCCAAGGCGACTCTTGAGGCCCTGGTGCGCTATCTGGCGGTGGAACTGGCTCCGAAAGATATCTGTGTTAATGCGGTAGGAGCTTCGCTTATCGAGACCGGGGCCGGTCTGCTCTATCTAAAAGCGGCGCTGGCGGGGAACGACTCTGCCTTGCCGACAACCCCGGCGGGCAGACTGGTCAGTCCTGAAGATGTTGCCGATGTGGTAGCTTTCCTCTGTGGTAGCGAGTCTTTCATGATCAGGGGTCAGACGATCATCGTCGACGGAGGTATGTCGCTGGCTCCGGTAAGCTATGTTGAGAAACGAGGCGGCGGGTAGACCCGAGGCCGGCGTGAGCAGATTTTCGTTATCCTGTTTTCATGCGCCGCAACTTTTCATTGCCAGTTTGCCTTGGCCTCAATTAATATCCTGTGTTCCGCTCCTGACATCCGCTCTATCAGTATAACCCGGTGTTGCCTTCTCTCCGCGTTGCGGGGGACACGCTCTACCGACAGCGGGTAATCGAGCAAGACTTCTAGAATCTGCCCTTGCCCCATCCTCTCCAGCGCCGCCCTGACCTTTATGTCCGGATTGGGGCAAATCTCACCCCTGACGTCAAGAGTCTTATCAATTATGGGCTTATCCGCCATTTCCCTTATCCGTACTCTTCCATTTCCCGTTGTTCCAGGTGCCTATCAATAGTCTATAATACCGGCGAACGGGATACAACTCATCGATATCTGCACTTAGCAGGCATAAGCATACCCCGGAGTCCTTCTTTTGCACACTTCACCCTTTATTGCTAAAATAAAACAGTTCCGCTCTTTGCCGGCGGCACCCTTTAGCGGCGGGCCTGGGTTCAGATAGGAGAATGGATTGGTTGATACCTATAATCCCCCTGAGATAGAAAAGAAGTGGCGGCAGAAATGGGCCGAGGACAGGCTCTATCAGGTTAGCGAAGACAGCGCCAGGCCTAAGTGGTATGCGCTGACGATGTTCCCCTACACCTCCGGAGACCTCCATATCGGGCACTGGTATGCAATGGCTCCCTCTGATGTTCACGCCCGCTTTCAACGAATGCGGGGCTATAATGTGCTCCATCCGGTTGGTTTTGACGCCTTCGGACTGCCTGCGGAGAACGCGGCTATCAGCCGTGGCATCCATCCCTTCACCTGGACAATGCGCAATGTGGATAATATGCGCCGCCAGCTGGAAAGCATCGGCGCCATCTATGACTGGAGCCGGGAAATTGTTACCTGCCTGCCGGAGTACTACCGGTGGACGCAGTGGTTCTTCCTGAAGCTCTACCAAGCCGGTCTGGCCTATCGAGGCAGGGCGCCGGTCAACTGGTGTCCGCGCTGTCAAACGGTACTGGCTAATGAGCAGGTAGTAGGCGGTTTCTGCGAGCGTTGTGAGACGGTTGTCGTCCGGCGCGACCTGGAGCAGTGGTTCTTCCGCATTACCAAATACGCCGACGAACTGATGCTCTATGAAGGTATTGATTGGCCGGAGCGGATAAAGATAATGCAGCGGAACTGGGTGGGTAAAAGCACCGGTGCCGAGATTTCCTTTGCCCTCGACTACCCCGGCGTGGAAGAGAAAGAGATTCGGGTGTTTACCACCCGTCCCGATACCGCCTTCGGGGTTACCTTTATGGTGCTGGCTCCCGAGCATCCCCTGGTGGCTCGACTGACCTCGGCGGAGAAGAAGGCCGAGGTTGAAGCATATATCGACCGCTCGCGGCGCGCGAGTGAGATAGAGCGGCTGTCCACGGAAAAAGAGAAGGAAGGGGTCTTTATCGGGGCTTATGCCGTAAACAGGCTTAACGGTGAAAGGGTACCTATCTGGATTGCCGACTACGTCCTGATGAGCTATGGCACCGGCGCCGTAATGGGAGTCCCGGCCCATGACGAGCGTGATTTTGCCTTTGCCAGGAAATATCACCTGCCGGTAAAGGTGGTCATCGCTTCTGCCGACTGGCGGGGTGGAGAGCCGGTTGCAGCCTACACCGAGCCGGGTGCTATGGTCAATTCGGGGCGGTTCGATGGCCTCTATGGTGACCAGGGTAAACAGGCCGTCTCTGATTTTCTGGAGGAAAAGGGATGGGGAAAGAGGGCGATAACCTACCGGCTGCGCGACTGGCTTATTTCACGGCAGCGCTACTGGGGGGCTCCTATTCCCATTATCTACTGTGAGCGATGTGGTATTGTGCCTGTCCCGGAGAAAGACCTGCCCGTCCTGTTGCCGGAGAACGCCGAGTTCAAGCCTACCGGTGAATCACCGTTAAAGTATTGCGAGGAATTTATTCATACCACCTGCCCCCGCTGCTCATCTCCGGCCCGGCGGGAGACCGATACCATGGACACCTTTATGTGCTCCTCGTGGTACTTTCTGCGCTATGCCAGTCCCCATGACGACACAGCTCCATTTGCCAGCGATAAGGTCGGCTACTGGCTGCCGGTCGATTTATATACCGGTGGCGCCGAGCATGCCGTTATGCATCTTTTCTATGCCCGCTTCTTTATCAAGGCGCTTCGAGATATGGGACTGGTTGATTTCTCCGAGCCGTTCAAGCGCCTCTTTAACCAGGGCATTATTATCTCCGGGCACCATAAGATGAGCAAATCACGGGGCAATGTGGTTAACCCTGATGATTACGTCTCCCGACTGGGGGCTGACGCCGTCCGCGCTTATCTGATGTTCCTCGCTCCCTGGGAGCAGGGCGGCGATTGGGATGACAGCGGCATCAGCGGAGTTAGCCGCTGGCTTAACCGGCTGTGGAGTCTGGTGCTTAAGGAATACCGCTGCTTTAACAGGGCCGGTGCTGATAAGGAGAATGCGGAGGAGGAACTCGCCCGCATCACCCACCAGACTATCAGGAAGGTAACCGGCGACCTGGAGCGGATTCACCTGAACACCATGATATCCTCCTTGATGGAGTTTACCAACCACCTGAGCCGGATAATGGAAGTTGGAGCGGTTGCCCCATCGGCCTGGGCGGAGGCTGTCCGGATCCTCCTGATGCTCTTAGCCCCCACCGCTCCTCACCTTACTGAGGAGCTGTGGCAGCGGCTGGGGTATCCCTACAGCATTCATAACCAGCCCTGGCCTCAGTGGAACGAAGAACTGGCCCGTGATGAAGAGGCTACCCTGGTTGTCCAGGTCAATGGAAAGCTGCGCGATAGGATTACTGTCCCGGTGTCCGTTACCGAGGCGGAGGCTAAGAGTCTGGCGATGGCAAGCCAGCGGGTAAAGGAATACCTTGAGGGCAGGGAATTGCTCAAGACGATATACGTCCCCGGCAGACTGGTCAACCTGGTGATGAGATGAGGATAAGGAGAGCGATATGAGGCTGGCTTTCGTCGGTGGCGGTAATATGGGAGAAGCGATGCTGGCTGCTATCCTAGAGAAGGGACTCAGTACGGTGGATAACATCACCGTCAGCGATATCAGCGAGTTCCGTCGCCGGGACCTTAAACAAAAGTACGGCATTACCGTCACGGGTGATAACCGCCGGGCGGTATCCGGAAGTGAAGTAGTGGTGCTGGCGGTGAAGCCGCAACAGCTTGCCGAAGTAATGAGCGAGATCAACGGCTGTCTTGATGCGGCGCAGCTGGTGCTGTCCATTGTCGCTGGCGCCACGATTGGTGCTCTGTGCCGCGGGCTTGGTCACGACTGTGTTGCCCGGGTAATGCCCAATACTCCGGCCCGGATTGGTGAGGGCATTAGTGTCTGGACGGCCACTACGGGGGTAAGTCAGGAGCAACAGGCTCAGGTCGCGGCAATCCTTAGCACGATGGGCAGGGAGGTAAATGTTACCGATGAGCGTTACCTCGATATGGCGACAGCGGTGAGCGGCAGCGGTCCCGCCTATGTTTTCCTCTTTGCCGAAGCGCTGACCAGTGCCGCTGTAGATATCGGGCTCCCCGGCGATATGGCGAGAGCGCTTGCCCTCGAGACAATCCTGGGTTCGGCACGGTTTATGCAGGGTTCGGATAGGTCGCCCGCCGAACTGCGCCGGATGGTTACCTCTCCCGGTGGTACCACCGCCGCGGCACTGGCCCGTCTGGAGGAGGGGCGTTTCACCGAGCTTATCAGCCGGGCGGTTAAGGCAGCCTACCAAAGGGCTAAGGAACTGGGAAGTTCCGGCAAATAGCCTTCTTAATTCAAATTGCTCTATGTGTGATGGGGCATCGCATCTGTTACGCCGTTCCGTTTTCTTGTTCGTTTCTTAGCCCCGTTAACTTGTGGGATTCTCCTCAAAGTACTATAATTATGAATATTCATACATTTACTACTTCTGGGTCAAAGGGGGTATTATGGATATCGGACATGTTTCTCCTGAGTACAAATGCCTGGGCTCGATAACGGTCAATCCCAGGGGTCAGGTGGTCATACCGGCCAATGCCCGCAGGGAGGTGGGCATTGAGAGTGGAGATACGCTGCTGGTCTTCAAGGTTCTCCACGACCAGGTGCTGGCGCTGGTCAAGGTCGAAGCCTTGGAGCAGGTATTAATGGAAATGAGCAAACATATGGCCGGTTTCGAGAAGTTGATGAATGAACATGGTTCAAAGGCAGCCGGTAGAAAGAGGAGGAGTTAGTCAGGTGAAACGCTCAAAGATTCTGGTTGCCCTTCTGCTGTGCTTGTCCCTGGCCGGTGCCGCGGGCTGCATATCGGGTGGAAGCAGCGGGGAAGAGGATTCCAACCGGCAACTGGTCGAGGTAGTCCGGGGTAATCTCGCCATTAGCGTCAGCGGCAGCGGCTTTATCGGGACATCCGATGAGGTGGTCTTGACCTTTGA
>JAQUQE010000035.1 GCA_028716225.1 Dehalococcoidales bacterium
GCCGACAGGGTAACGCTACTGGACTTTACCATTGGGCGTAAGGGCTTACTCGGTTACCTTAAGTCGCTGAATGGTAGTAACATCGTAAAAGTTACGCCTTTCAATGACAGTGCTAGCGAGACGCAGGCTGTTAGTAAACGGCTTAAGGTGGTCTGTGGAGCTAATACCAGTCAGCTTGATGACGGAGCGTGGATAGGTGATAACACGCCGATGACACTCTGTGAGGTGAGGGTTACCTCTCGTAACGTCATAACGCCTAACATCGGCAGTCTGGAGCTAGCGGAAGCGCTATCGAGGGTATTACCCTTTACCGCTACTGAGGACACTCGACCAGTATTACAATGTGTCCTCTTTACGGCTAAAGAGGGTAAGCTAACGATGGTAAGCGCCGACGGCTTTAGACTGGCGGTAGTAAGTCTTGACTATGACGGAGAGGGCGAAGTCCTGATAAGCCGTGAGGATTTGGCAGGAATAGCTAACGCCTTACGGAGCGCCAAGAGAGCAAGGGTTAGCTTTGATGGTGAGGACATCAAGACGCTCACTATTGACACCGAGCTAATACGTTATACGTGGACTAGCTTGGATGGTAAGTTTCCCGACTATGAGAAGCTAATACCAATCGAGGCTAGGACAACCGCTCACTTTGATACTGTTGAGGCAGGTAAGGCAATCGGCACACTGAAAGCACTAGCCGACAGCAATTCCTTCCCGATAGACATTACCTTTGAAAACGGCTATATGGTAATGACAAGTCCCGATGATAAGGGGCAAGCCACAATGCCAGCCGATATTGAGGGTGAGGCTAACAGGGTGAGGATTGATGGCAGTTACCTTGCCGAGGCGTTAAAGGCGTGTGGCGGTATGCCAGAGCTAAAGCTCACCGATGGCAAGTCGCCAGTCCTCTTTACCACTAACGGCTATAAGCTGGTGGTAATGCCGATGTTGACTTCAGGGGTAAGGCAAGAGGATAAAGAGGCTAGCGAAGCCGAGAGCGAAGGGGTAGCCGATGAGGTAACGGAAGCCGAGCCAGAAGTTACCGAGCCAGAGGTAGAGGTAGCCGAGCCAGAAGCTGAGACAAAGCCGAAGCGTAAGGGCAAGGTAAGAGAGCCAGTCGCTGTAGCCTGAAATTGAACGCTTGAACTCATAAGAAAGCCAACGCAGAGAAGCGGGGGAGACCCCGCTTTTTTGCTTTTTTCAGGAATAGAGGGGTATTGCTCCCCAGTGCGTGGGAGTAATACCCCATCTCTTTATGCGTGGTAAGGGGCAAATCTAAAGAGAGGAGGTGAAACTGTGCCCATTAGATGGAGGGCGCTACTGGTAAGTGAGGCGATGGACATGGTCGAGGAGTTTGTAAACCAGGCCGCCGAACCACTTGCGCAGGCCAGGATTGTGGCTAATGAAGCCCGCAAGATACCCAATCTGCCCCAGTATCTTGATCAGCGCTTAGTACGGCTTGTTTGCGATATTGAGCGGATTGACTACATCAAGTCCTCGATCAAGGCTGTCCGTAATGATTTACCCGACGGAGCTATTGAGGTGGAGAGACGGATAGCCAGCCACGGCCGGCAGCCGGTATTAGTCGGCTAATAAAGAAACTAAAGAAAATATAGGAGGGTATTTGTGCCAAAAACAGGAGATTCTATGGTGAGTGATATCGTGGGGATATTTACCGACCCGATACTGGTATTCCCTGGAGGGTGGGGTGACACCTTACCCGACTGGATTAAGGGAGCCATCACGATGGACAGGCTGGAGTTGAGCATCAGGGCCTCTAAGGGGGAAGATGAAACCGGTACCGATGCCGAGGCCTGCGCCTATCTCTACACCGCCGGACTGAGTTTCCCGATGGATCACGACTGGAGCAGGATATATCTCTATGTCTCTACCAGAACTTATACCCGGCATAAAGGTGGCCAGATGCCGGAAGATATCCGGGTAGAGAGCCTTGATGACTACCAGATGGGTGAGCTTAAGAGGCTTAAGGACTGGATATACCGTCAGCGGGCCAAGGTAAGGCAGGAACGGGAGAGGGCGGATAGACGAATGGAGCGGGAGGAAGCTGAAGCGCAAAGCAAAGCTGAGCAGCCGGAGCTATTCGAATTCTAAAGGAATCTGATTTATTTGAAAGGCCTGAGGGAATATCTTCCCCCAGGCCTTTTGTTTTACGAATTCGCTGTTGCTTTTTAACGGGGATAGCTTCTCGGCAATAATTGACAGCGCTTTTTGACCCCTTCTCTGTACCTTTCCCTGTACTGATAACCAACCTTCCCTAAACAAAACATGACCACACTTTTCTTGCACGTCGCTAAAGACGGTAATATCAGCTATTCCGGTACCGTCCTCCATGATCACATAGACCACTCTCTTGCCATTTCGTGCCGGCGGTGTCTGGTAACGGATGACAGAACCAATAATTTCAACAGTACTTCCTGTAGGAATAGATGGCAGATCGATCATCCTGGTGATTTTACCTTCGTGCTGATAAAACTCTAGAGGATGGGCGCAGAGATTCAAGGACAGGATTTCGCTCTCGGCTAACATTAGTTCCTTATTACTACAAGACTTGGATCTCGCTACTTCAGCATCCGGTTCGCAGATATCAATAAAAGAGACTGGCCCCCTAAGCCCCTTACCCCGCAGTCCCATCACCTTGGGTAGTAGCTTAAGCAGCTCGCCCCTGCTACCAAGGGAATCAAAAGCACCAATCTCTAGAAGTCTTTCCAGCAACAGCCGACTCAAATTTGTCCTCGTGACAAAATCCATAAGCGATAGGTAATCGCCCTTATTCCTTCCTGATAGTATTGAGTTTAGTGCTTCTTCCGACATCCTCTTAACCTGCCTCAAGCTGACCCTTATTGCCCCGTTTTCAACGGTATAATCCGATTCAGACTTATTGATTTCGACAGGTAAGACTCTAACCCCGAACCTCCGGGCATCGGCTACCAATACCCGGCAAGGATAGTATCCCATAGGCTGGTTGGACAGAACGGCAGCAAAGAATTCTGCTGGATAGTGGCACTTGAGCCAGATAGTCTGATAGGCAAGCTCGGCATAAGCAGCGGCATGAGCCTTACAAAATCCATAGGCGGCGAAGGCGGCCAGCTGCTCAAATACCTTATCGGCAGTCTTCTGACTAATGCCTCTTTTGAGACAGTTTGAGATGAAAGCATCCCGCATTTTCTCCATCTCTTCATGCGTGCGGTCGTGGGTCATGGCCCGCCGGAAGCCATCTGCCTCGGCATAGCTCATTCCAGCCAGATCATGAGCTACCCTTAGTACCTGCTCCTGGTAAAGTATCACGCCCAGCGTTTCACCAAGGGCATTCTTCAGTTTCGGGTGAATGTATCTCACGGGCTCAGTGCCGTGTCTCCGGGGAAGATAGGTCTTATCCATGCTTGATTTCAAAGGCCCGGGCCTAACCAGAGACAGCGAAATGATAATATCCTCGAAGCAGTCCGGCATCATCCTGCCCGCCATCTCTCTTTGCGCCGGGGACTCAAGCTGGAACGTGCCTATGGTTTTGCCGTCTCTGAGCATGGCGAAAGTCTCGGGGTCATCCTTCGGAATAAGTCCCAGATCAATGTCGATACCGCGCTCTTTCTTAATATTAGCTATAGTATCGCCGATCACGGTCAAGGTAGGCAGAGAAAGCAGGTCTAGCTTAACTATCCCCAGGCTCTCTATGTCATCCTTATCGTACTGGCTGATGATGTCGCCGCCGCTGGATCTCTCGAGGGGGACCATGTCGGTAAGATCACCGCTGGTAATGAGCAGGCCACCCAGGTGAACCGAAAGATGCTTGGGGAATCCGTCGATAGCAGTACACAGCTGAAAGAAGCCGTTCAGGTCGTCCCTACGGTATATCCTATTGTTCTTGAGCTCGGGAAGACTATCGGCATACTTCATGAGCCTCTCAGCAGACAAGTAATGAATCCCCTTACAGGCCTCTTCTATTATCGCCTTCGGTATCTGCAGTACCTTTCCAACATCACGGATGGAGCCTCTTGCCATGTAGGTATTGATCGTAGAGACACAAGCAACATTGGCGTCACCATACTTACGGTGAATGTAATCTCTTGCCTCCTCTCGCCTTGTCCGGTCAACGTCGAGGTCTATGTCCGGAAGTTCCCTCCTCAAGGGATGCATAAAGCGCTCGAACAGCAAATCCTGCTCGATGGGATTGACGTTGCTGATATCAAGCGCATAAACAACCAGGCTATCCACAGCGCTACCCCGCGCCTGACATCTGATACCCTGTTCTCTCGCCCATCTCACTATGTCCCAAACAACTAAAAAGTAGCCGCAGAAGCCGAGCTTCCTGATCGTGTCGAGCTCATAATCCAGCCGATTCAATATCTCAGCAGTCACGACACGATATTTCCGCGATACTCCCGTATGAGCCATCTTCGTTAAATAACTATAATCGGTTTCCCCTTCGGGAATAGTGAATTTGGGAAAGCGAGGTTTCCCCAGCTCCAGTTCCAGATTACACCTCGACGCGATCACCTCGGTGTTCGCTAAGGCCTCCGGGATATCCCTGAACAGCCGCCTCATCTCTTTCTCTGATTTGAGGTACTGCTCTACGGTGCGGCAAGTCGCCAACTGAGAAACTGGTATATTCTGTCCTATGGCGTTAAGCATTTCCTTGATCCTGTACTCTTCCATCTCAGCATAATGGACATTATTGGTAGCCACTACCGGCAGGCCCTCTTCCCGGGCGAAACCAGCCAGCCTGTTAGTCTGCATATCTATTGTTCTTGAAGGGTAGCGGATGAGCTCGATAAAGAAATCGTCAGCGAAAACCTCCCGATAAAACTGCACCGCTTTACTGAGCTTCGCTTCTTCATTTCTGTAGAGCAATGACGGTATTTCACCTTTATCACATCCGCTTAGTGCTATTAGGCCCTCGCTGCTTACGGCAAGCATTTCCCTGCTGGTCTGCGGCTCTCTTCCTTTGCTGGACAGGTGGGCCTTTGTCAGCAACCGGCACAGTTTTGAGTACCCCTTCGTGTTCTTACAGAGCAGGGTAAGATGGTAGCCTCCTTCCAGAGTGACCTCAGCGCCTATGATCGGCTTAATCCCTAAAGCTTTTGCCTTCTGGTAAAACCTTACCGCTGCTGTCAAACGGTCATGGTCGGTGATGGCTAAGGCGGGCATATCCAGAGATACAGCTTTATCAAGGAGCTTGTCTAATGACGAAGCGCCGTCGTAAAAGCTGTATGGGGAATGGACATGGAGGTGGACAAAGGCCATCGTTCAACCTTTAATCCAGTATTCTTGAGATCAGCCACTTGTCGCTGCATTTGCAGAGTTCGTAGGTCCCGGTGCTGGTGTTTGCGGCGTTGACGCGGACGAAAAGACAAAGCGGCTCTTCATCCCACCAGGCTGCCGGTTCTCTCCACCAGTCGAGGACCCGCTCCACTCTATAGAGGCGCTTCCTCCAGATGAAGGATGTCTTGTTAGACGTATTATCCCGGTGCAATTGGATCGGTTCGTTGATAAGCTTCGACACAGCAATCTCTCACAATAGTTGTTGACTGATGATGGTCTTGAATGCCGATCAACTCAATACCGGCAAAAGGCTTGCATTAGATCCTAAAGCTTTCTTATCACCCCGATTACCCTGCCTTGCACATCAACATCATCCTGCTTGCAGTAAATCGGCTTCATATCCTTGTTCGCCGGCTGAAGGCGAATCCGGTCCTTTTCGTGGTAGATCTTCTTTAGTGTTACTTCCTGCTCGTCCTTCAGCCATGCCGCAACTGTCTCTCCATCCTGGGCGGTGCTGGCCTGCTGCATCACAACGATATCTCCGTCATCTATCAAAGCGTCAATCATGGATGTTCCCTTAACCTTGAGGGCGTATACCCCTTCAAGACCACGGGCAATTTCATGGGGTACTTCGATGCTCTCCTCTGCCAGGGCAGTCCAGTTATCGGAGTCAGGAACCGGGATAGGCTGACCGGCTGCAATCGTCCCCAATACAGGTATGGCATTTACGCCCGGCCTCTTCGTTAGCCCGATACTTCTGGAAATTTCTCGGCCGCGGCTGATATACCCTTTCCTCTCGAGAGCATTCAAGTGGTACTGGGCAACAGATGATGAGCTTATGCCGCAGTTTCGCACTACATCTCTAACAGAAGGGGAGTAGCCCTGGTCGCTGATGAATCGCGTGATGAAGTCCAGAATGCTTTTCTGCCTGTCGGATATACTTTCCATAGTTCTCACCTATAACAATTGTTCTATGGAACAAATGTTATAATAGAGCAGTAGTTTTGTCAAGCCTTTTTTGTCCAACTAAGGAATCATTTGTGGTATCATTTCTCTGTAATGCGGAGGTAGTCGGATGGCTGATTCAGCAAAGCTCTATATCGGCACTTCGGGGTGGTCTTACCCCAAGGGAGAGGGCTCATGGACAGGACATTTCTATCCTACCGGTAAGATTAACGAGCTTGAGTACTACAGCCAGTTCTTTAATGCGGTAGAGATCAACAGCTCATTCTACCGGCCGCCGAACCCTGGCTATGTCCATAACTGGGTTCGTAGAGTACCAAGGGACTTCCTATTCACAGTCAAGCTCTGGCAGAAGTTCACCCACCCCAATATGTTTGAGGAAGCTACCGGAGAGGAAGCCGCGATATCACAGGATGACGTGGATCTTTTCAAGCAAAGCATCGAGCCTATGGCCAATTCCGGTAAGCTGGGAGCGCTTCTTGCCCAGTTCCCGCCTAGCTTCAAGAATGACAGCTTTGGGCAGCAGATCTTGGCCGCGGTTATCAGCGTATTTGGTCAATACCCGCTTTCTGTGGAGTTGAGGCACCGCAGCTGGAGCGACGACCCGAGAACCGAAGCCATTCTCAGAAATCATAGTGTCTCTTGGGTACAGGTAGACGAACCCAAGTTCAGTACTTCCGTAGCACAGGAGCTACCCTTAACATCCAACATAGCCTACTTCCGCTTTCACGGCAGAAATAAAGAGATGTGGTGGATCGGTAATAGTGAAACCAGGTACAAGTACCTGTATTCAGAAGACGAAATTAGTGAATTGGCACAGAGAGTGAAACGTGCGTCACTCAATACTCGAATCGCCTTCGCCTTTTTCAATAATCACTGGCAAGCATTTGCCCCACGTAACGCAGTTTCAATAATGAAGCGGCTTGAACTACCTGTTGGCCGTCCCCCTGTACCTGACGATACAGAAAACGACAGGGAAATATAGATGCAATAATCACCATGAAGTAACATTCTAAGCTAATGTGACGTGTGGAAATTGGGTCTAAGAGGTTGGGAAAACAAATTTCCCCTCGCTTGTGTAGAATGGAATTAGTTTCGCCTCCACGCCAAATGCCGCATAGACTACGCGGACAAGGTCGTAAGCCACTCGGTCTGCCTCGAAGTTCCCTGCTACTTTCTTGCGAGGCACTATTAAATGCTGACCTTCGAACGTCTTTACCCTTCCATCCGAAAACATGAAACTGACACTTCTGGGAGCGTAGGGATTCAAGGTGTACCCCTTCAGGTTCCTATACTGAAGGTCAATTAGAAACTCACCTTTAACATGAAGTGCATCCACTATCGCCCGGTATAACCTCAAGAATGTAGCAGGGTATTCTATGACGGGAATTGAGTAGAGTCGTGGTTTGATACGAAATTCCTCTGAAGACTGGCGCCAACAGAACTCTTCGTCAAGAGGCTTCCAAAATTCCATGTGTCCATTGCTCATTAGCTCGAGATACCTAGAGTCTTTTGCCCCTTGGCGGACCCCTTCCTCAAATCTTTCAATCCGGGAATATTGCCCCTCCATATTCCAGCCTGCTCTTCTCGAACCTGGAGGACTCCCTAACAGTCTCCGGGCATCTTCCGACTCTACGTCGATAAGCTCCGCGTGTGGATTTGCAGGTGTTATCGCGACTCTGAAAAATGGTTTTTCGTCAATCTCTTCAACGAATCGTTGTGAGGTCGTGTCTGCCAGAATCTCCCCGTTTTCTATCGTTAGGAAGCGGGGAAACACTCCCGATGCTACTTTCTCTGAGATTCCCTTTCTTTGCGTCAGTACTTCCTGGGAAGATGTCATGGCGCTAAGTTGCACTTCGATCTTGGACAGCCTGCGAGCGACCAGGTCCTGATTGAACGCCTCACGGATTTCACTTAATGTCATTTCTCTTTTTCCGTCTTCATATCGTGTGTAGAACTCAGTCCGATTTTGAAACGTAACCATATGGGGGATCCGTGCACTAACAGGCACTCGGACGATTAACAACGGATTACCGTTTACGATGCGGGGTCGAATCTCCAAGTCATCTATACGTTCGGAGATGTGATCAAGGCATAGATATAAGATCGCCCGCCTAATCTTGTTTAAGTCCCCAACCATAGACGGCTCGTACTTTTGCGCACGGCCCTTTCCGTCATCACGGATGCCTATAATTAGATATCCTCCACCACCGTTGGACATCGAAACAATATCACGTAGTAACTCCAGCCTGTCTTGGTCATCTTGGTGGTTAACAGTCACCTTGAATTCCAGGTGCCGCCGTTCAGAAACATGTTCTCTTACGAGCTGATCAATTTCGGCGTCAGCTATTTCGTCAATCGATCTGCCTTCAAAAACCATTGACCTTTCACTCCCAGTGCCCAGATTATAGCACTAGCGTGAAAGTTTGGATATGTGCGACACATCTACGTTTTCTTACTGGTATCGCCATGTGAACGTCACGCTACTTTGTGCAAAAGGCATTCAATTCTTTTTTCGATGCTTATAACGCAATAGCTCCATGCCCTTTAGCGTAACCAGATGGTTGTACTATCTCGTATCCTCTATAGTCATGATACTCCATTGCATATTCCAGCTAGTATTCCCCCTTGTGTAGCACACCCAACTAGAACTGCAAAATAGGACTTCCACAGATTTAGTCGGAGAGCCGAGGCTATTGTAGAAACCACTATTGCCCCGGTACCCGGCCCCGGTATGGCAACCATAACAGCCAGCCCAGGATAGCCCCATCTTCCGAGGTATCTTTTGAACTTGGCTCGGCTTTTATCCGAAGCCCTGGTCAGAGAGTCAAATTTTGGTATGGTCTTGGTCACACCGAAGTAAATCGGGAAAAAGATTAAGGAGCTCAGCACAGCGGAAACAAAAATCAAATGGCATACAGATAGGTTACGGGGCAGTTCAAATGGCAATGATTTAATAATCCCAGCCACAGGCGACAGGAATAGAAGCATTATCAGGGACCGGGAATCAGTCAACTAGTGCACTCATTATAAGAATACAATGGGTTTGCGAGGGTAATTTAACTTTCCGGAGCATTTAAAGCTTAACGCGCTGAGCCATCGTGCAGTACATCCAAAGATGTTCCGGGAGATACTCTCAATCTTCGGTAAAAAAGGCCAGGTCAATATACGGTCCGTTAATGATAGCGCTTACTTGTGACATTTCAGTGAGATAGAACTCAACAGGTTGGAATTCGGACAAAATCTTATCTCTCAGTTCCCCTGCCGTATCGGGCTTATAGAAGTGTCCTACCATAACATGCAACTTCTTGTTTGCACTTCTCCCCTTCATTATCTCGAGCATGTTTTCTACCGCTTTAGCTACGGTTATATGCTTCGACACAGCCCGCGTTATCCCACCTGTAACGGCATCTATCTCCAGGACCGGCGCCAGAGGAACTGGGGAACCAGCCAGGGGACGTTCTTTGCCCAGTCTTCCGGACTTGTCGAAATAATAAAGGGAATCTCGCACTGATAGGGCGGACACACGCTGCACCATCTGACGGGTAATCCCCACTACCTCTGATAGGCTCTTTCCTTGACCCGCCACTTTTGCTGCCTCAATGGCAATAAGAGCCTCAGCACAGGCAATAGTGAGGGAATCAATCACCTCAATGACAACGCCAGGCAATTCCTGCTCAATGCTTTTCTTGACTCTTGTTACCCTTTCGTACTCTCCGGAGAAGCGGGATGTCATGGTGATATACAGAATAGCCTTGGCCCTCTGACTTATCTGCCAAAAGGCCTCTGCCATCTCCCCCGGAGAAGGAGGTGCGACGGTAGGCAGGTCTTTGCTCATAAGGCGGGAGTAGAGCAGCTCCTTCTCAATGGTAGTGTCTAGGTAGTCTTTGCCACCCATAGAGATATGGAAAGGTAATATCGTGATGTCATGTTCTTCTGGCACCCCTGGCGGCATTCTGGCAATACTGTCAACTATAACAGCTACTTTTCTCATTATTGTCCACCTATATATAATAGTGTGTGATTTCCTCCTTTTCTTTCATAGCAAATTCTCATTAATTAGTTAATTGAACCCGGCATCTAGCCATAACAGTATCTGCAAATGTTCTAGCCGATGCCAGATACTTCAGAATAAGGTATCGGTTGATTCTGGCGGCATTAGCTTGGCTGCTTTTGCTTCCTCCAACTTCCGCCTCAACTCTATCCCATCCATACTCTCCCTCTCCTTTAATTCCTTGGTAATTGTTTCAAGAAATTCCCTGTTTGCTTCCAGCAGGGCCTGTGCGCGTTTATAATTTTTGATAACCACGGCATGAATCTCTTCATCAATATCTCTGGCTGTTTCTTCGCTGTATTGCTTTCCCTGAAACGGATTACGATAACCACTCTGGAAAAGATCCCCATAGTCACTCAATGCAAGAGGCCCTAGCTTCTTACTCATACCGAAATCGCATATCATGTGCCTTGCAATTTGTGTTGCCAGGTATAAGTCATTCTGAGCGCCGGTAGATACCTGGCCACAGAACAATTCCTCAGCAGCTCTACCTCCTAGAAGTACTGCTATCTTATCCTCCAACTCCTCTTCGGTATAAAGATAACGATCCTGAAGCGGGAGCTGTTGAGTCATACCCAAGGCAGCTGTTCCTCTGGGTATGACAGAAACACGATGTAATGGGTCAACATGAGGTAGAAGTAAGGCCACTAGCGCATGCCCCATCTCGTGGTGAGCCACGGTGTTCTTCTCCTCGTCACTGAGAGCACGGCTCTTTCGCTCCAGTCCAATCATTACCCGATCAATGGCCTCCTCTAAATCTGACATCTCAACCGCTTGTTTACCTTGCCGGGCCGCAAGAAGAGCGGCCTCGTTAATCAAGTTGGCCAACTCAGCGCCGGCAAATCCGGGGGTGCGTGCGGCAATAGTGTGCAGATTTATATTGTGAATGAGCTTCACCTCTTTAGCATGGACTTTAAGTATCTCCTCACGCCCTTTCATATCTGGCTTATCCAAAACTATCTGCCGATCGAATCTCCCTGGCCGAAGCAGCGCTGGATCCAGCATATCGGGGCGGTTAGTAGCCGCCATTATAATCACACCCTTCGACGGGTCAAAACCATCCATTTCAGTCAGCAGTTGATTCAGGGTCTGCTCTTGTTCTTGCAGACCACCCATCACCACCCCACCACGCGCTCGGCCAACGGTATCAATCTCATCAATAAAGACGATACAAGGCGCGTTCTTTTTGGCTTGGTTGAAGAGGTCCCGTACCCGAGCTGCGCCCAAGCCAACGAACATCTCCACAAACTGGCTGCCACTCATACTATAGAAGGGTACTCCGGCCTCGCCCGCAGTCGCCCGGGAGAGGAGCGTCTTGCCCGTACCCGGAGGTCCAGTGAGCAGAACTCCTCTGGGGATTCTTCCTCCCAGTGCCTTATATTTTGACGGATTTCTGAGGAAGTCTACTATCTCCTTAAGTTCAGCTATGGCCTCATCTACTCCGGCGACATCACTAAAATTGATTTTTACCGAGCCCTTATTATATAACTTGGCCCCACTTTTCCCGAAGCTAAGAAATTGCTGCTGGCCGCTTCCCATACGTCGGATAATAAAAAACCATATCAATCCAAAAATAATTGTCGGTAGTATCCAGACGAGAAAAGTAGACCACAGGTTACTTGATATCACGCCTGAGAATTCGGCGCCGCTCTCACGCAGCTTAGCAACCAGTTCACTTTCGTCAATACCCGGTATTCTGGTCGTTACCATCGCCTGTTCGCTATCTTTCTGTTTCCAATTGATCTTCGACTCTCCAATACTCGCTTCTGCCACATTCTGCTCCTCAATAGCCTCAATAAGCTGGCTGTAAGGCACCTCCTTTGGCTCAATGCTTGGAGCCACCACATTACGGAAGAAGAAAATAAGTGATATGAAAATAATTATGTTGATTATAATCCAGTTATTACGGCTTTCTTTTTTATGCATCTTACTTCCCTCGGCACTTAATCACGTAAAGACATGCTATCTAATATCACATATGTTAATGCCTGGTATATTGAGATAACAGGCACATTTAGTACAGATGAATATCATCGTTTAACTACTCAAAAAGAAATCCTTAACCAGGTTGGTGAAGGCTAAGTCTATTGCCCCGAGTGCAATGCCGGTAATAGTGGATACTACTATTGCGACAATGGTTAAATAGGCCACCTCACGTTTAGAAGGCCATACAACTTTTTTCAGTTCAGTAGTAATATCGCGGAAAAATAAGACGATTCTGCCACCGCCTTTTGTATTGTCTTTCCTGCAGACTTTGTGTTGCGTGATCATAATCCCCTCGATCATCAGGAGCCTTAATTATCATCTACTCCCATACATTTGGTTAATAGATATCGGTTGCAAAGAATCTCCCGTTACTGCTCGGGCTGGCATGCTTTTCCTCGAGTTCCTTACAAGCGACACACAGAGCAGTATCAGGTAAAGCCTCCAAGCGTCTAGGTTCTATCTGTTGTCCGCATTTATCACATATCCCATAGGTACCCTGCTCAATCTTATACAGAGCATGCTCGACTGCTGCCAGATGGTTTTCCAGACTTATGTATAGACTGGCAGCTTTCACAAACTCCACGTCTTCAAGCAGGTATTCGCTATGTGCGAGTTGATTAAGCCTCGTACGTGAGCGCAGCCGCTCTCTCTCCAGATGTACCTGGACTTCACTAGTCATTACCGCCATATTTACTCTCCTTAAATTTGCTCAAAGCCTTCTACCTTTAATAGGTAAGTGTGACTGAAATAGTTTATATGAT
>JAQUQE010000036.1 GCA_028716225.1 Dehalococcoidales bacterium
ATGTTCAGCAGTTAAATTATACATATAAGAGATTCTTGTTGGAGTTGCGACATGACAGAGATGACCGTAGCTGAGATTTTACATGATTTCAAAAGCATCAAGTTGCCGCCTACAAAACGCCAGTTCATTAACAAGGCAAGGGATCTGTTTCAGGATGCGGGCGATTTGCCTTTTACCATGAAGAAACAGCTTTGGAATATGGTTCGTTGTTACCGGGTCCAAATGGATGAGCTTCATGAGTCTCGAGCGCGGGCGCGACGAACCAATTGGCGGATACGGGAAGGCTTGACAAAAGAGCGGGAACGTTTGTTGGTTGAAGAGCGCCGGAGAACGGTTGAAGCAAAGAAAGCTGACTTGGGTATATGAAATGAATGAAGTAGCGAATGATACCAGGGGGCGAGTGAGCGAGGATGTAACGGCTGCGATTCGAGAAGTGGTTATGATTGCGCGGCATCTCGTCAACAATCCAGAGGAAGTACAGGTGGACATCGAGTGCAAAGGCTATACGGTGCTTGTTGCCTTGCGAACGAACAAGCGGGATGTGGGACAAGTCATCGGACGCAATGCTCACTTAATGAATTCTATCCGATCCTTTTTGGCTGCCATCGGGGGGAAAAACAACGTTCAGATCGTGTTAGACTATGTGACCGAAGAGGATAACCGGCGCGAAAAAACGTACGGAATGGATCGCCGCTCTAACATCAATCGTTGACAAAGCAGAAAAAAGGTAGTACGTTTGTAGACGTGATCGGGTGTACAGACATCGAGCCTGTAGGCAACGAAATCTTTGACATTGAGGACGTGATCCTGATGGACCTTGGGCTATTGATAGCTAAAGCTAAGTCCGTGTTCGGAACCAGGCGTTCGGTCCTGGACCAGGATACCGGCATACGGATTGAAGCGCCGGAAGAAGATCCTACGGTTTCGTTTGGTGATAGGCTTGCTTTGATTATAGAGGAGGCTCGGCTTGTTGTGGCTTCGGTGCCGGATGCCAACTATGGTGTGATAGCAAGTCGAATGTTTGCGCTCGATGGGTGGACGTGGAACGAGCATGTTTTCCGTTCACCTATTTGGATGAACGACTACCGCGAGCTTCCTATCAATGAGGCGCGGGAGATAGAGGGAATGGAATGGATAACAACAGGTTCTTCATCGGAGATACAGTTCGTACAGTAGCCGGTATGGGTACAGTGCGGAATGTTACCACATGGAGGGACCGGATTATCGACATGAGCGATGCGGAAGCTACCGAGTTTTGTGCTCAATGTAAGGCCCAAGTCGGAATCGATTTCCGGGACAAGTGGGTCGAGCTGTTGGTTGCTGTCGGCGGGCGCTTGATAACAGTGCAAGCCGGGAAGGTTGAATTGCTGAAGGGGCGATACCACCATGACGACGAAGAAAGAAGCTTGGCGTTCGCGACTTGAGGCCATTGTCCAGCGGCAGGTAGAGAAGACCGTGCAAGCTGCAGCCGAGGTTGCGTCGAAGCGGTCTAAACGAAAAGCGGTTAAAGCGGAAGTGTTAAAGGCCCATCCTGAGTTCGAGGAGCCTAATGCGACAACTTATCGTCAGGTCTTGATGACCGAAAAGAACATCGGAGCGCGAGCCAAGCCGAAGCGGCGATCCGACGGGACGCCAAATTGGTTTTTTGTCCAAGAATGGTTCATTGACGGTATCTATCGCAATAATCGGAAGTGGTTTGTGGTGGAGCCCGGGAAAGACTGGAATGCCACAAGCCAGACGTTGTGGGTTTGGGCGGAGAAGAACTGTGCGGAGCGATTGCTCGCACATTACGGTGAAGAAATTGTAAAAAAGACGGTCGCGTGGTTTTGCGACAATTGGCAGGGGATTATTGACCAAAGCCATGGGAGGCTTGGTGGTGCCCCGAATATTAAAATGTTGTGGGCGATGCGCGACAAGTATTTTGTGGAAGCTTCGGAGGGCAAGGTTTACGAGCGGGCAAAGAGCATAAAGGATGCCAAGGCTGAGCGGCGGAAAAAGAAAAAACACATGGTAGGCGAACATGATCCAGATGCAGAAGCAAAGATGCCATTGGTCGGGTGGGGTGATGTTTAGCGAAGCTCCATACCGGCGAGAGCTGACAACCGAAGATTTAGAGCGGATGAACATTCCGAAGCGGTATTGGTTTGCCAAATTTGACCAGATCACGAGCCGTGGTAGCTCCAAAAACTCAGACGATAGCCTACAGGCTATGGTGAGAAAATACATTGATCATCTTGACCAAGCGATGATTGAGGGGGCGGGTCTGATAGTCTACGGGATCAACGGCACAGGGAAAACGTGTGCGTCTGTTGTTATCGCCAAGGAGTTTAGGCGGCGAGGACACACGGTTCTTTTTGTTGAGGCCGCCGATCTGAAGCGGATGGTTGTTGATAAGGATTATTTCGACGAGGACGAGACGTACTGGGATCGTGCACGTACTGTCGATGTTTTGATTTTGGATGACTTTGGCAAGGGCATAGTCGATTCCACCGGATTTGGTGCTGCGCTTTTCGACGAGCTTATCCGAGCGCGGAGTGCGCGTAAGCTGGTCACGATTATTACTGCCAATCCTCCGGTGTCGAAATGGGTGGAAGAGCTTGACGTGAAGGAATCCACGATTCACGCTTTGAAGGAGTGCACGATACCTGTTAGGGCAATAGGGAAGAATCAGCGCGAGGCCGAAGCTGTGAAGTTAAAAGAGTTGCTGGCGAATTGAGGATCTAATGGTGACAGATAGGGGTCGGGTTCCACCGTATGACATGGATGCGGAGGATGCAGTCCTTGGCGCAATTTTGCTGAATAACTCCTGCTTGCAAGAAGCAAGATCTATTATTGATTCAGACGATTTTTACGCCAGATCCAATCGAATGATATTTGATGCAATGAAAGACCTGGCTGAGGAGGGCATCCCGATAGATGCCGTGACGCTGGGCGGTAAATTGATTGCCAGGGGGGAGCTTGACGCTGCTGGAGGTGCTATTCGGTTTTCTAAATTTGCGGACACTGTTGTTACTTCGGCGAATATTTCTTATTACGCCTCGATTGTTCATCGCACTTACGTGCTGCGTAAGGTGATTGCTTGTGCACAGGATGTGGTTGCCAACGGATACGAGGGTAAAGATCCCGGTGTTTTATCCGCAAGCATGGAGCGGTTGATTGAATCAGCGGCAGAGCTTGAGAGAAAGCATATGCCAGCAACGATGTTTAGCCTTGGTGACGAGGTGCTTGAGTGGTACAGACAAGTTGCTAATGGATACCGGGGAATAGAAATGCCGTGGCCGTCACTGGATATAATGACGGCTGGTCTATGGCCCCGGACTCTTACTATGTTTGTTGCGAGACCTGGGTCTGGTAAAAGCTTTATTGCTGTGATTTGCGCTCGTCATGCGTGGATGAAGGGTAAAAAGGTTTTGGTTATTTCACCCGAAATGGACAAGCTGTCCATGGCCGAGCGATTTTTTGTTGTGCATTCGTCTGTTAGCTATCAGCAGGTCGTCGCCGGGGAATTGCCGAGTGCGATTGAGGCAAAGTACAGTGAGACAATCAACAGCCTGAAGATGCAAGATGGACTCTACATAATGGATTCCGAGGACGACATTACTCCACGGGGGATTGACGCGGCGATACGGGCGTGCAAGCCCGATTTGGTTGCTTGCGATTCGATGTACGACCTCAAGATCAAGGGCGAGCGCAAGGATAAGTTGCTGGCTGCTTTGGAGTGGATCAAGCAGAATAGCAAGAAGCATCGGTACGCGGCGGTAGGGTTTGCTCAGCAGAACAGGGTAGCTGAGCTGTCTGAAAAGAAAGGCGGGGGTGCTCGACTGGGGACGATTGCGCTGGCCGACGAAATTGGGCAGGACGCTCAAACGGTTATTGCTCTTGAGCAAAGCAAGGATGATCGTGCCGATAAAGTCATGAAGTTTCGTCCGCTGAAAATACGACGAGGTTATACAAAGAAGACGCTGATAAAGGCGCATTGGGATTTTGATGCGATGCGGTTCGACGAGATCGAAGAAGCAGGAACAGGGGAATCCTACGACGATATACCGTTTTAGTTGACAAAGCGGCGATAGTGTTGTAAGTTTTATCAAGAGGAGCTGAGTGATGCAAGTTGAAGAGCTGGAATCGGTGGAGTTGGCGTACACACTGGGGCAACAGCACGTATCTCAAGTCAAAGACATCGATAAAATTGATAAAATCATAGTGGAGCTGAAGACCAGGGCCGATCTTCTTCTAGACGATGAGATGGGGAATGGCTGGCGTGTTCTAGATGAAGGTGGGATGCCCATGGTGTCTCAGCTTCTAAAACACTGGGTTTGGGGCAACAAGGGGCTGGCGTGGTCGTACTGGATGGGGATGGGGCAGCCCTACGGTGCAAAAATGGTTTGCCTGTCGAATCCTCGGGAAGAAAACCGAAGGATCTCGGAACAACCGATTACGTTTGACGATGTAGATGTGGTCCAAACGGGGCCACGTTTGAGATTAGTGCAAAGGTAGCGCACTCAAGTGCGCGTGCTTTACAAGACAGTGAACGAGATTCACAAGGAGAAAAACGATGGGAATCGGAAGTTATTCGCAAGGCTGGGATGGTCTCGACGACTACGATGACGGCGGGAATGGCGGGGGCGGAAACAGTGGCGGCGGGATGTCTGACAATGAGCGCCTGTACAAATACCGGTTTTCGGTGCCGGAGCCGAGTGGCGGCAAAAAGCCCAACTTGGTGCCTGGAAAGCCAGCCGTAAAACGGGTGCTGTTCCTGTCCGGGTTGCCGTTCAGGATCTTTGAGCACGGTCTTTTTCAGATACGCGATGCCTACAATGTGCTAGGGTCATTCACGGCTATTTGTCTCGGTAAGAACGGCCTGTTGACTGGAGAGTTAGAAGGCAAACAGTGTCCGATGTGTGCCAAGAACGGCGGGGGTAACTATCCATACCATATCGGATTCTTCCCGGTCATCGACATGGGGCAGGTCGAGTTTAAGAATGGCAAGATGAATTTGCACCACGAGACGTTTGAGACCTCGAGTGGAAGAGTGTACGAACGTGCTTTTCAGCGGGTTTTGCTTGGTGCTAAACGCGGATCACGGGACAAGCCCGGTATTTTGCAGTTGCTTTTCGGAAAGCAGGAGGAGCTGAAGGCGGAACACGGTATCCCCGACTTGACAGGCACCGTGTGGCACACGAGGCGTAGCGGCCAGAAGGAGGCGGCCGTCGGCGGTGATTGGGAGTATCGGGAGCGGGTACTTCCCGAGGATTTCGAGCAGCACCTCGTTGGGCACGGGGCCGATCCGACCAAATTGCAGTTGGACATTCCAGATTTCACGAATGCCAGCGGGACCGGTGTTTTCGACATCAATCCAGTGGTGTACTATCACAAGCTCTCACAGCTTGTAGGGTGGGAAAGCGGAGGCCCCAGGTCGAGCGAAAGTGGCGGTGCTGCACGCGGAAAGGCGAGAGTAGCGGGTGCGGGGTGGGGTGATGATGCGCCGCCGCCCACGGACCGTGATGCGCCGCCTATGACGGACGACGATATTCCATTCTGAGGTGAAGATGCACGTATTGGTAAGCGGACTAGTTTGGATTCCCCTCGACGAGCTTGAAATTCATCAACTTGACAATATCAAGAAGCGGCTGACTGTTTATCCGAAGAAGACGACGGACATCATGTCCAAGGCCGACCCGCCGCCTATATTCATGTTCGAGGAGACGGATACGCACATTGGTGTGCCTCGCAACTGGTATCGCAAGAACATGACAAAGCCGCACGATGAAACCTTGCAGATATCGTATGGTGCGCCGATGCAGAAGTTGTCTACTCGGTACAGGGCCGAGGGTCACTTTGCCGAGCAAGAAGACGCCATGCGTGTTTACCACGCTAAAATGGAAGGGCTAAAATGGGGTGGCTTCCTTTTGAAAGCAAGTTGCGGGTTTGGTAAGTCGCCAGTGGCATTAGAGATTGCCCGTAGGATTGGTCGTAGGACGCTCATTATGGTTCACAAAGAATTTTTTCTTGATCAGTGGAGGAAGCGTATTGAGTATTTTATGCCGGATGCTCGAATTGGGATCATTCGTCAATCCAAATGCGAATATGAAGACAAGGATTTCGTTATAGGGATGATTCAATCGCTGGCACGAGACGGCGGCGAAAAATATCCGGATGAGTTGTACACATCTTCATTTGGAACTGTAATCAGTGATGAATGTTTTATTGGGAGTACGAAGGTTGTCCTTAGTGATGGAGTAAAGAAGATAAAGGATGTCAAAATTGGGGATACTGTTTTAAACGCACTTGGTGAAGGTTTTGTAGAAAAAACAACTAAGAGGTACGCTTATATTAAGGATATGCGACTTATCCGGTTGAGTGACGGAATAGAGTATATCTGTACGGCTGATCATCCATGGATGACAGAGGATGGATGGGTAAAAGCCGAGAATCTTGACGGGCATAATACATTGACGTGTGCTGATAGCATTGGTATCATGCTAAGACATGGCACATCATACACCAAATACATGTCAGATCTGTGGAAAGCCAAATTCGGTAAGGAGGGATCGGAAATACTGCTCTCGATTATGCACGGGGATATCGAAGCGACGGGAGAGGCATCAGTGCGAAATATGCGGAGAGCCCGTGAAGAAGAACAGGAATCGTTTTTGTTCGATATCTTGTCGAGAGAAGTGGATGAGGGAGCATATCAGCGACATGTCGGAGATTCGCTCGAATGCGGTGAAAAAGTGGCATCGGGAAAATCCTCAGATTCGAGAAGCGGCGTCTCAGCGGATGAAGTCATTGAATCCGATGTTATCGGAGGCAGTGAGGGAAAAGGTATCCAGTCGACTGAGGGAGATCGGACACAAGCCGAAGATACAAGGCGGAAACGGAAGAGGGATGACTGTCCCTCAGAAAATCCTCTTGGATTCCCTTGGGGATGGATGGCAGCAGGAGTACATAGTAAGAACAGGGGCAAAGAGAACGAACGAGAAAAGGCTTCCGAGTCACTACAAAGTGGACATCGCAAACAAGGAGAAAATGATTGCGATAGAAATAGATGGGGCATCTCATGGCAGCAAAGTTGCTCACGTTCGGGATGCGAAGAAGGATTCCCTTTTGAGAGAAAAAGGGTGGTTAGTGTATCGATTCCAAAACTGTCAGATTTTGAACGACTTGGATCACGTATTGAAGGTGATAGGGTAGAGGTTTTTAATCTTAAAGTATCCGGGCATCCTTCTTATCAGATAGCGGGTGCGGCTATTGTTCATAATTGCCATCGTACAGCAGCGCCGTCGTGGAATTCAGTTATTTGTCGATTTAATGCCGCTTGGAGGATCGGTCTGACTGCAACGCCTCGAAGGAAGGACGGGGCTCAGGATGTATTTTTCAACCACATAAGCGATATATCCTTTGAGGCCACGACAGAAGCGCAGATTCCGAAGCTGCGAATACTGTACGCGAATACTCAAATGAAGCCGATTGTCAGGGGGCGTTATAGGGTGGACGTTGGTGACTTGAATAGCGCCCAGATTCTCACGCAGCTTGGCGAGGATGATTTTCGGTCGAAGGACATTGTGGACCAAGTTGTTTCGGCGGTTTGTGCTGGACGGAAAGTCATGGTGGTGAGCGAGCGAATACAGCATTTGAAGAAGATGAGCGATATGCTCGCGGAGTCACTGTTCAACTTGGATTTACCGTTCGTGCCTCGAATTGACTTCTATACAGGGGAGTGGTTTACAGGCGAGGTTTGGGATTCGACGACCAAGAGCCATCGGAAGGGCGAGCCGAAGATGGCAAAGCGGAAGAGGGAGGATCTCGAGCGTGCGGAGTCTGCGAATGTTCTTTTTTGTACGAAGCAGATTATCGAGGAGGGGTTCGACCTGGAGGCGCTGGATGTCTTGGTGCTTGCTACGCCAGTGAGTGATGTCGAGCAGACGGTTGGGCGTGTGCGTCGTTGGTGCGTTGCGGAGCCTACGAAGTGCCAGCGGCTGTGTCCTTGGCGTGCGGGTATATGCAAAGAGAAACCTCATCCGATAGTTTTGGATGTTGTCGATGAAGAGGTCAGACAGCTTGTGCCCAAGTGGTATAACCGGCAACGGTTCTATCGGCGCATTGGAATTGCGGAGAAGTGATATGGTGGAGAAAGATAGAAGCGAATATCTGAAAAACTACTATGCCGAGCGTAGGGACGAGTTGTCCGAGAAAAGGAAAGCCAAATACAGGTCTGACCCTGCGGCCAGGGCTCGGGCTATCGAGGCGTCGAGGCGATACAGGGAAGAGCAACGTCAAAAAAAGAAAGCCATGATTGAGCGCGGGGAAATCGAAGTCCCTCATCGTGGTCCTCGTGCGCCAGTGATGGTAGAAGTGGCTGGGAAACAAGTGGAGGCGTTCACTATCACCACGTTTGCGGAGCGGATCGGCCGGTCGGCGGAAGCGATCAATCACTGGATAAACGTAGGGATCATTCCGAAAACACCGTTCAGGTCAGACCGGGGGGACAGGTTGTATACGGATGCCATGATGCTGGCTGTAAAGCTTGTGATCCAGAGGCACGGGCTTGTGAGTAGACGTTCAAGTGCCGGTGAAGAGATCCGCGAAAAATGGAAAGAGATTGGCGTTGAAATAGATGGTTGACAAAACAGTTTTTCCTGATTAAAGTTAGTGCTGAAAGTTGATTGTTGAAAACTGCTAGGAGGCAAAAGATGAAAAAAGTTGAAGGCAATGTCACGGAGTCCCGTGTCGTTAATGATCGGGGACAACCCGTGGAGCACGAAACGACCCAGGGTGGGTCTGGAAAGTTCGCGATGCACAGCGATGGCTCCGAGATGGAGCGGGTGGGGTTTCAGAGCGGACGCACAATCGAACTGCGGCGGTTCGAGTTCGCACGGGTCAAGCTGGGGATTTCCGTGTCCTATCAGGGCGTGCAACGAGATAGCGTGCTGGCTGCGTGCGAGAATTTCATTCTCGAAATGGTCAAGAGGGAAGAGGCAGCGGTCGGTAAGTCCAAATACGTGCCGGATGTGCCAGCCGATGTCATCGGCTTACTGGACAACTGCGTCCGCCGTACAATCAGTCTCAGCTACGGCCTGACCCTGAAGGCGGCCAAAGACTATGAGTCGCATCAGGTGGACGTGATCGAGGAGCTTCCCATTTCGGACGGTGCTTCAATTGTGGAGGCATTCGAGGCACTGTCGGAAGAACTGGCGGAAAAAACGAACGAGCAGTATTTGCGAATAAGATCCATCGGCAAGTCCGTGGGTCTTTAGACGCGACTGGATTGACCTCCACCCAGGTCGTAGCCGGTTTTGTCATTTTCCCCGGCTTACCGGAGGGGAGCCCTCGCCATGCCGGGCGTCGAAGTTGGCGGGGAATTTTGGAGGATCACATGGGAGAACCACGTTACGAAATTCACACTGGCAAATTTGGCCAGTATTTCTACGATTCCAAGGAAGATAGCGATATGCCACTGGCCAAAGTGCTTGATTTGTTAAACGAGCATGAAGAGCACGATTCGCCTTCTGGCCTGGTTCACAAGGCTGCCTATGAACAGATTGAAGTTGATTTGCATTGTGCACGAGACGAGTTTGCTCGGGTCAACAAGGCGAATCACGCTGAGATTGTGCGGCTCAAAACCGAGCTGGCAGAGATGACGTTTGAACGTAATGCCTTGGCTGCCGATATTGAGGCAGAGCGGGCTGGCAATCTTAAGTTACGCAAGGAGTTCGGTGCTCGCAAGGATGAGACAATGGCACAGTTCGTTGAGCGTATGGCGAAACTGCAAGTGCGATGCGATTACTTAGTCAATAAACTTCAGCGTATTTATGTAATGCTTCCGCCAAGCGGGACGTTAGTCGACAACATCAAAGCAGTGGTATTCGAGCAGCTTCCAAAGGAATAAAATGGCATTTACAAGGCTCAAGGATCTGAAAGTAGCGATCAACAAAGCGCATGGTGCGGGTACGATAGATATTGCCAAGGCTTCCGTTCAGGATTTGAAGCGTATTTCTGTCGGCAGTCTGTCGTGGGACCGGGCGCTTGGAGGGGGGATACCAGCGGGCCGTGTGACGATATTTCGGGGTAACGAATCCTCGGGGAAAACAGTAACGGCCTACAAGACAATAGCAAATGCTCAGAGGTTGTGCGCCAACTGTTTTCGACCGGTTTTTGATATGGAGTTTGAGTACGTAGGCGAGGACAAGATTGCCAGGGCCACATGTGATTGCTACGCCAAGGGCCTGTATAGGCCAGCGAGATTGAGAAAAACGCTGGAAGACGGCAAGGTCTACATAGAGAAGGATTCCGAATATAAGGAGCGGTTAAAGGGACTGGAAGAGAATTCGTTTAGCGAATTCCGGGTTGCGCTGGTAGACATCGAACGAGCACTAGAGCCTTCATGGGCTGAAAAACTAGGTATGGATCTTGAGCGGCTGCTGTACGTGCGGCCGGAGACCATGGAAGAGGCGATTGATATTTACGACGCGATATTCAGAACCGGCGAGCTGGATCTTATCGTTCTTGATTCGATTGCTTCGATGACGCCTCGAACAGAGGTCGTAAAGAGCGCAGAGGAGTGGCAGCAAGGGCTTGCTGCTCGCCTCATGGGCAAGATGGCCAGGAAGCAGGCGGCGGGGGCTACGATGGTCGCTCGGGACTATCATCGGCTTACTACGCACATATGGATAAACCAGTTGCGCGAGAAGATCGGTGTTGTGTTTGGCGATAACCGAGTAATGTCCGCCGGGAATGCTCAGAAGTTCACTGCGAGCGTGATCGTGGATATTTGGGCCTCGGATTGGGAGAAAGAAACTCGCGATACGGATATGATAAAGGATTTTCAGACGACGATAGGGAAGAGCGTATTGATTACCTGCAAAACGCTCAAGAACCATACCGCACCGCCACAACAGACGGGGAGCTATACGTTGATTGTGTCTGGCGATGACGCCGGTAAAATAGACGAGGAAAAGTATTTTTTGGCCCAAGCGGAGAAGTATGGGCTTTTTCGCTCTACCGGGGAAGGGAATAAGAAGCGTTGGTATGTCGGCAAAAATGAGGAGTTCAAGACGAAGGCCGAGGCAATCGCGAGAATGGCGGAACCCCAGACGTATCAGGTGATGCGGGATATACTGCTGAAGTACATGACTGGACAGGTCGTGGATGCCAGGAAGGCATAATCCGGAAAGGTATAGCGACGGTACGGGGAGACCGCCGCGTGAACAAGAGGACCGTATCGCGGGGAGGCTTGGTGGTGTGCGCGTGCGCGGGTCCGGTGCCAGTCAGTATTCCAAGGGCGATGTACGCAATGTCTCGGTCGACGATTTGAAGTTCTTAGTGGAGTGCAAGCAGACCCAAAAGGCTTCTATTTCTATCAAATGGTCGTGGTTGAAGAAGATCATGGCAGAAGCCGATGCCAAGCAATGCGAACCGGCGGTCGCCATAGAGATCCAAGGTGGCGAGGATGACCCGAGAACCGATAGAGACTGGATTTTGGTTCCGGCGAGAGTATGGGAAAAGATGAGATGCCGCAATGATTAGGTGAAGCATGTATTACAAGATAATATGTCCGGTTTGTAAACGGGAAGGGCGCAAGAGCAAAGTGTACGATAAGGGGTGTTCGAGTACGATGCTCGGAAGTGAGTCGTATTGTGATGAAGAGGGGGAATTCCATAAGCACAATCCGAATAAGATCAGAACGATGTATCGGTGTGACAACGGTCATGTTTTCGAGGTGATTTTTGGTTTTAAATGCCCTTCGTGTGATTTTGGGAGCGAAGATCCGGTGTTTAACATTTTGGTTGACAAACCGGATTGAGTCGTTATGTTTTTGTGTGGAGGCTTATAATGAACCAGATTGCCAGGATCGAACGACAGGGCTGTGTCGATGTTAATTCTTATAGTGTTCTTTTTGACGCCGATGGAGTCGTTGTTTTGGAGATTGATCTTAAGAGCAAGTATGCAATTTTAGAATCGACCGGCGGAGGGTCAGCGGGGCCGTCGGTGTACATAGGCGCAACCGAGCGCACGTTGTATCTTCGGGACGGTTTTGGCTTGGAGGATACCACAGAGATCCTGTTTCCGAGGTGGGTGGGGTATTCGGTATGGGCCGCAGATGTGGCGAGGTATTCTTGTACGGTTTGCCTGGTCGACATGACGACGGTGTACGCGAAAGATAGTA
>JAQUQE010000037.1 GCA_028716225.1 Dehalococcoidales bacterium
TATACAAAGCCTATGGTGACAAGTCTGTGTCGGTGGTTAAGGAGAATCCCTATCGGCTAGCTCTTGATATCAGCGGCATTGGTTTCAAGACGGCGGACAAGATCGCCCGGAATATGGGGATTGACCCCAGTTCTCAGATAAGGGCTGAAGCCGGAATTGTACATGTCCTTAGCGAGTTGGTTGATGAAGGTCATGTTTACTATCCCTATGAAAAGCTGATGGATGCCGCGGCTTCACTGCTTGAGGTAAATCCTGGAATATTAAAGCCTGCTCTCGCGGCACTACAGGAGCAACGGAGGGTGGTGATTGACGAACTTATAGAGGATCGGGCAGTCTACCTTACTCCGCTCCACATCGCCGAGGTAAAGGTAGTCAGAAGGCTACAGACACTTATGGTCTCCCCAAGACAGCTCATCCCCGTAGATGTAGATGATTCCATCCAATGGGTGCAACAGGTAAGCCACATAGAACTGGCTGAGATGCAAAAAGAGGCTATCAGAAAGGCAATTACCAGTAAGGTGCTTGTCCTTACCGGCGGGCCAGGTACCGGAAAGACAACGCTGCTCAATTGCCTCATCAAGATACTGGAACGTAACGGTCAGCACATTCTGCTTGCTTCACCTACCGGTAGAGCCGCAAGAAGACTGGCTGAGGTGACCGGCAGGGAAGCAAAGACGATTCACCGGTTACTGGAATACAGCCCCAGCGAGGGTGGTTTCAAGAGGAATGATGAAAACCTTCTTGCAGCGGATCTCGTCGTAATTGATGAGGCGTCTATGGTGGATATTCTGCTTATGAACCATCTTCTCAAGGCAATACCGGTAACGGCCACTCTGGTACTGGTAGGCGATGTAGATCAGCTCCCCTCGGTTGGTCCTGGTAATATGCTCAAGGATGTAATTGCATCGGGCAAGGTGGAGACAGTAATACTGACCGAGGTATTTAGGCAAGCGCAGGAGAGCATGATCGTGGTTAATGCCCATCGTGTCAACCACGGCGAATTCCCATTAACAAAGCCGCCGCAGGGAAAGAACTCCGACTTTTATTTCGTATCCCGGGACGATCCGAAGCAGGCGCTCGAGGTAGTGAAAGAGCTCTGTGCCAACAGGCTGCCCCGTGCCCTTCACCTTAATCCCTTGGATGATATCCAGGTCATGACGCCGATGCATAAGGGCGAGGCAGGTGTTACCAACCTAAACGCCGAGTTACAGACGTTACTTAATCCCAGTGGTATTGAGTTGGTGCGCGGGGGAAGGCATTTTCGGGTCAATGACAAGGTGATGCAGATCATCAACAATTATGAAAAAGAAGTGTTCAACGGTGATATCGGCAGGATAACCGCTATTGAAACTGAGGAACAGACTCTCACCGTTAAATATGAAGACAGGATCGTCAGCTACGAATGGAGCCAGCTTGACGAATTGGTGCTAGCCTACGCTATTTCCATTCATAAATCACAGGGCAGCGAGTATCCCGCGGTAATAATTCCTATCCTGCCCCAGCACTATATCATGCTGCAACGTAACCTCCTTTACACAGCGATAACCAGAGCCAAGAAAATGGTGATCCTCGTCGGCAGCGCTCGCGCTATCGCTATCGCCGTGCGTAACAGCCGGGTGCAGCGGCGATATACCGCCTTATCGCAACGACTCACTGCGCAAGACGCTTAAGTAGCAGAACTGTTATCAGTACGTGGCGCTACTCGACCTTGAATTACCGGTTGGCCTCATGCTTAAGACTTGCACTCTTAGTCGTCTTTCGAACCTGCGCTCACCGTGACGCAGTAAGAAAGCCATATCTGACTACCATCGTGAAATGAGCTATCCTCTCCTCCCTATCTAATTCCCATCCTTCAGGCAGTGCAAAGCTAAGGGTGCAAAAATGCAATAAAGCCCCGGGTACGCTTGCACCCGCTAACCTGAGGCTTGCACAGGCCACTCATCGTCTTGGTACCCAGGATAACCGGGCCAGGCAGGTAGCCGGCAATTAATCGGGCTTACTCCTTTGCACCCGTCACCTTTGCATACACTTTTTCCGGCGGTCTTTTCTTGCACGGTTTATTGGTCCGGTTACGCATGACCGCAAGCGTTGCACAAGCTACCCCCCTCCCCCCTATATAAGCCTTGGCCCGGTGGCAGTGCAAAGCTAATAATGCAAGAAAAGTGCAAAAACGACATGGGTTACGCTTGCACAAGTTAACCTGAGGCTTTGCACATATCACGCATCGGAGTGTTCGGGAATCGATTCGCCAAATGTGATATCATACCAACAGGTGCGGAGAAAGATAATACGCCAGGATTCAATTCAATATGGAATGAGAATGGCAGACTTCAACTTTTCCCTTGCCCGGTGGCCAAGGAAAGGTCGCTGAAAATATTTTTATATACTGCCCGGAGGTCTTTCGAGGCTTGTGAATGGTTCTAGGTATCGTCCCCCTAAGCCCACCATTCGGAACAGCTCCCGAACCTTTGGCTCTTGAGGCGATGATCGCGAAGGGGGCATTGAGTTCGGCCTTGGTTACTTTACCTTCTTCAACATAGAGGCATTTGAAAACCGTCTCACAGATCAATCTCTTTTCATCGAAAGTACCCTTATCAAAGAGAAAATCCAGCTGGGTAGCCAGTTCCAAGGCCACTTCAAAGTCGGCTTTTATCAGGTGCTGCCGTTGTCTGATAGCATCAACCGTGTTCTTAAGTCTTGATTTCTCGGCCTCAATCTGAGCGCGATGCTCCTTGAAGTCCTCGTAGGATATCTGCTCCTCGATGACGAGCCGCTGCAGGTTCTTCTCCATTCTGGCAAGTTTGACCAATCGAGCCTCGGCTTTGCTGAGCTCTCCGTTTCCGTTAGCCTCCGCTTTAAATAATGCTTCGAGCTCCTTACGCAGATCCTGGCGGGCCTCTTCGGTGATGGTGATGCTCTTAAAGACAGCCGGTAGCTGCTCCTCGATATCCCTGGTATTGTAGAAGACGCTACTCCCGTTAACCTTCTCGCGGCTACGGTAGTAGCTGATTCGCTTCGTAGGGTGGGTTTCCGCCCAGCAGACGCTGTCAGCGTCCACCGAATGGACGAGTCCTTGGAGCAGGTACTTATGCCGCCTGGTGCGCTGTTTATTCTTATCATGGAGTCTAAGGATTTGCTGTACCTGAGTAAAGGTGTCTTCATCTACCAGCGGTTGATGGGCCCCTTTGGTGGGCACGTCGCCTTTCTTGAGCCAGGTCTCGCCCAGGTAGAACCGGTTGTGGAAGATGTCACTCCATTTTGATCTCGAAATCTGGTTGCCGAGCCTGCTGATATAGCCTCTTACGTAGGATTCATCCGACCAGCTCTGTAGCGTCCACCTGCCGCTTGCCATCTCCTTGAAGGCTTCGGTTACAAGCGAGCCGTTTCTTGGATCGACTTCTATCCAGGCGGAATTCTTGTCATGCTTGTTAAGGTAGCCAAAGGGGGCCTGTTTCGGCCAGCCGCCGTTCTCCACCTTTTTCTGCAGACCTTTCTTGACTTCAATGGCCAGGTTCTTGGAATACCAGGTGCTGATAATCTGCATCATGCGGCGGCTGATGTAGCCGGCCGGGGTTGAGGCGTCTCCCGGTTCGCTGACACTCTCCACGGTGATCTTAAGGTCTTCAAGCTCCTTCTCATAAATGATGAAGTCATAGTCATTGCGGGCGAAGCGGTCGAACTTATGAACCAGGATGATATCGAAGGCTTTGTTCCTGGCCTGGGCGATCATCTTCTGAAACTCGGGTCTCTTATCGGTGCGGGCGCTTTCGCCGGCGTCAACGAACTCCCGAACTACTTCCCAGCCCTTACCCTGAGCGTGGTAGCGGCACCTCTCGAGCTGGAAGGGGATGGAAAGGTCTCTTTCCGCCTGCTCGTCGGTTGATACCCGGGCATAAACACAGCATTTAAGCTTCTTATCAGCTGCCTTCTTATCCATCACTTTTCTCCTAGCGCGGCTGTGATCAAGGGGAAATATTCCAGTTCATTTCTTCCCAGTTAGCCAATTCTTCCTCGGTGGCAAAATCAGAGACCCTTTTCCCGGCCAGCTCTTCCGGCACATCAAAGTAGTCCGCTAAATCCCAGAGGGGTAGATCAATGACCTTATCGAGTTCAGGTTGTGGCATCAGGATATGGGCGGCGAATATTTCCGCTTCTTGCTCCTGTTTCAGGACGGTTGTTTTCTGCCATTGAAGAAACCTCAGTTGGTTACCGCAGTGTAGTAGCTGGTGGGCCAGGGCATGGGCGATAAGATAACGCCGCTCCCTACGGCTAACGCCCTCGGCGATACCTATCCAGCGTCCACGTTTCACCTCTTTAACCGGCGCCAGAAACGGCCAGTCTACGACCTCGCAGCCCTCCGCGCTGGCCAGGTATTCCATATCTATGGGGAAAAGTAACCCGGGGTAACGGGCATGAATCATCCTTGCTTTCTCCGCAGCCACGCTAATCATCTCAAATCTACCTCACTCAGCTCATACAAATCACGCTGCTAGCTGGTCTTCTGTTTCCTTTTCTCCTCTTTGTGCCGTCTTCTCTTCTCATCAAGGGTAAAGCGAATGAATGATTTTACCCGCTCTTTGGGCTCGCCATCGAGCAGACTATCCACCTGCCGGAACATGAGCTCAAGCTCGGCGTCTTTAAGGTCGAGCTCCCTCGGTTTTACCCAGGGGTAGTCTTCCAGGGTACCAGTAATGGCGGCGTAGATATCTTCTACCAGCAGATCAAGGGCTTTGGAGAGCCCGGCGATAACCTCGGGGCTGGGCTGGAGGTTACGGCCGTTCTCGATGGCGGTCACATTCTCGAGGCTGGTACCGGCCATTCTACCAAGGTCTCCCTGGGTAGTCTCCCCGAGGCGCGTTCTGGCAGCTCGAATCAGTTGTGCCAGGGTTACTGACATGGTGATTATCTCCCTTTCCTTAAGATGTGCGTTATGGTAATGTTATCACCACTGTTTATATTTGTCAAGAGCTTTACGACACTTTTTGCAGGGGGCTTAAAAATCATAGCTGGCGTCTTTATAGATATGAAAGGTAACAATATGGCGACAACGCTGTCTTGACAGTGGGTTTTGTCTATCGTAATATCATTACGACAATGTCATAGAGGTGAGCCAATGGATGCGGAGAAACCAAAGACCCCGGGTAGAAACAAGGTATCAATCAGGGTGCTTATCCCTAGGGCTGATTATCGAGAGCTGAAAAAGATAGCCGAGATGGAGCGGACCGATGTCAGCACCCTGATCAGAAGGGCTATGGCCCACCATTTTTTTATACCCCGCGATAGTAATATGGTTAATCACTAGAGGTAATAATATTATCTATCTGGAAACAGTTATGACGTCATGTGAAACAGATTTCGTAGAGGTATTTGAAGCGCCGTCAAACGATGGTAAAGAGGCGGTAAAGGGAAGACTGCGCACCCTAATCACGCTTGCTGTAGCTATAGGTGGCCGTGAGGGGTTATTGAATCAGAACGGAGATTCCACAATTGAGGGAGGTAATTATGTCGCCGATAAAGGGAGTTAGTGAAGTAGTAAGGCTGCCCCGGCTGGGTAAGATCAGGCTGGGGTTAAGGAAGGAGACCGATGACGGGATGGTCTACCCGTCGCCAACCGACTATTTTGTCTGTCCGGAAGAGGTAAAAAAGGTGTACGGCGATAAGCCCAAGGAACTGCGGGTCATGTTCCCGACCGAAGACGAGTCGCAGTGGGCCAGCCAGTTTTTGAAGTGTTATTCCGCTACCAGGGGATTAATCTGCCGCGGCGATGGAGAGACGGCGATTGCCCGGGTAGATATCGGAACCGGTGAAATAGCCACCAGGGACGCTGTGGATACTGAGCTAAGAGAGATTAGCTGCTCACCCGATATTTGTCCGTATTATGAAAGAAGTCGTTGCCGACGGGTCATGAATCTGCAGTTCCTGCTGCCTGATTGCCCGGGCTTTGGCGTTTACCAGCTTGATACCAGCTCTTTCAATTCCATAAGAAACGTAAATTCGACGATCGCGTTCATTCGCGGTATCTGCGGCCGGATTTCCATGATTCCACTGTTGCTCAAGCTTGTTGAGCAGGAGGTGCAGCCGGACGGTCGGCGTAAGACGGTGAGAGTCCTCAGTCTATCGGCTCCGTATAGCCTGATTGAAGTCCAGAGGTATGCCCAGATACCAGTAGGTCAGAGCTTACTCTTACCGCCTCCGGATACCGAAGCGCCTGACGATCTATTCCCGGAAGAGGTATTGAAACAGGATATTGAATCGAGTGACATACCAGCCGTAGACGAGGAATTACTTCGGGTCTGGGAAAAGGTAAAGAAAAAGATCTGCGAGCTGGACGTGCAGGATGCTCAAATCTCGATCTGGTTTCTGAAGAACTACCATCTTAACGTGGTTCGGGGTGATTTCGAATCGGCGCTGCCGCCTTCGAAACTGACTCTGGATAGGCTCTCTAATTTCTATAAGGCAGTCGAGCGTTATCAGGCTAGGCGGTAAGGTCGGTGCAAGGTAGGAAATGGGGTTTCCAGAACAACCGGTCAGTAACCGAATGAACTACGGTAAGCTCCGTCGCTACAAGTGCCGTGTGTGCGGACGGATATTCAAAGATTACTACTTGCCCACGGCAAGGAGAATGTGTGCGAGGTGTGTGGGGAAGAAGGATTAGGGCTAAGGCATGAGCAAGCAACATCGGGAAGCAATAGAGTGGCTTAATGACCCCGGCCTTCTGCGTCCTAACGGATACAGCGAGGGTATCTACGGAGAGGACGGATTTCGGGATCTACTTGATAGCATCAAGAATCTCGGCATCCTCCAGCCGCTACATATCACCGTTGAGGGAAAGATTATTTCCGGGCACCGCCGCTGGCGTGCCGCCCGGGTTGCGTATCAAGAGGGCATACCGGTACTGATACCGGTAATTCGCGAGTATTATGCCTCTGAGTTGGATGAGTGCCAGGCTATTATCGAATTCAACCGCTACCGCATCAAGACAGGCCAGCAGCTCTACAACGAGGGTAAGGCGCTAAAGGAGATTGAGGCCATCAGAGCTCAGGAGCGCATACGAGAACACGGCAATACAGCACCGGGAAGACCGGCAACACCTGAGGAAAATTTTCCTCAGGTGAGAGCACCCCAAAGTCGTGACATCATTGCTCAATCCATCGGTCTGGGGTCAGGGCGGCAGTGGGACAAGCTGGAATACGTGGCGGAGCACAAGCCCCAGCTACTCAACGAGATTAAACCCGATGGTATGAGCATCCACAAGGCATACGACGAAACAAGACGGGAAGTGAGTCAGGCGACAATCAATCCTGAGCCTGAGCTGCCGGAGGGTATATTCCAGGTGTTTTACATGGACCCACCCTGGAAGTATAACAATTCCGGCTTGGGGGGCAGCGCCGAGAATCACTACCGGACCCGGACTGTGGATGAGATGTTAAACCGGCTGAAAGAGCTTAACTTCGCCTCCCATACGGCACCAAACTGTGTTTTATTCCTCTGGGCCACCAACCCACTTCTACCCGAGGCCCTGCGACTAATCGGCGAGCTAGGCTTTCAGTATAAGACAAATCTCACCTGGGTAAAGGATAAGCCAACCTACGGTAAATTGGGCTTTTATGTTTACGGGCGGCATGAGCTACTGCTGCTTGCCACGCAAGGCTCGATGCTTCCCAAAGGAGATAAGCCCGCCAGCGTCATCTGCGCAGAGGTACGGGATCACAGCCGAAAGCCGGAAGTTGTCTACGAAATCATCGATCAGATGTACCCAAATACCCGAAAGTGCGAGTTGTTTGGCCGAAAACACCATCATGGATGGGAAGTCTGGGGTGACCAGGTCAGCAAGGAGGCTTCTTGAAGGATAGGAGTAGCAAGCCACGAAGCTACGACGGCGAACTGAAGAATATTGGGGAGCCGGCGGAGGCCTATATCGCGCGTTATCTCAGCCGTGAATACGCCAGAGTGATACCGGTTGGCAAAGAGGGGCGCCGCCTGGACTACCGGTGTTTCTTGGCTAACGGCACGGTGGATCTGGTCGAAGGTAAAACAGACACCAGGGTTGCCCTTACCCAGAGGGTACCCTGGGAAATATTCCGTCTGGAGCAGGGTGGTATGAAGGCCTATCTTTCCTGGGGTTATGCTAGCCCGTGTTCGAGAGTTATTTACTTTGTGCCTCAGTGGCTGAGGATACTGGACATATACACCGCAGACATACGCAGGCTTATATTCCGGCACCTGATGAGTAAAAGGCGGGAGGTCTTTGTGGCTCACACTCTCACCGATAGCGACCGCGTTACCTTCAATTTCTTAGTACCTCTGGGTCTCTTAAGGGAAGGTAGCTGCGTAAGAGAAGTCGAAATAGCCGAAACGCCGCTTGGCCCTGAGGTGCCCTACCAGAAGCGGCTGGAGTAGTAAAAAGCACGTCTAATACCAAATAAAAGAAGAGGGAAGTTTATGCCCCGTCGCATGATAGAGCCCGACATTTGGCGAAATGAAAGGATCGGTAGTCTCCCTGACGCGGGACGGTTGCTATTTATCGGCATCTTTAGCAGCGCGGACGATGACGGCAGGCTTAAGGCATCGCCCAAGTACCTTAAGGCAATCATATTTCCTTACGATAACGATAAGACCGAGGATCTCATCAGGGAGCTAAGAGACCTCTGCAGTCAGTTAGGGCTGATACGGCTCTACAGCCAGAACGACTGTGAGTATCTTGATATTCCGGGATGGAGGGAGCATCAAAGGATAAGAAAAGACCGCTATAACCCTTCCAGTCTCCCCGGTTTTGAGGATTGTGGTAACCAGACTGTAACCACTAGACAACCGGATGGCAACCAGGTGGCAACCACTGGTAGGCACAGTATAGTTAAGTATAGTTTAGTTAAGTCTAGTATTTATACCCCTATAGCCCCCAAAGGGGGCAATCATAAAAATTCAGTCGACGCCAGGGAATTATTTGACCTCTGGAATTCACTGGGTGTGACTAGACACAGGAAGCTCACAGGTGACATGACGCGGGCCCTCGCGGCCGCCTCAAGGGATTTCTCCGCGGCGGAAATCTCCCAGGCGATCAAGAATTACGCACACATTGTCAACGATGAGCGGTGCTATTTCAAGTACCGGTGGACATTCAAGGACTTCTTAAAGCGCGGTTTGGAGAAGTTCCTGGATTTGGAGGTAGCCCTGAATAACTATCGCAAAGGAGGTGACGATGGATTCGATAAAAAGCGTGCTAGCCCAAGCGGTCCGCTTTCCGGAAAGCCAACCCCGTTTGACCCCAGCAAACCACTCCGGTGAGGAAGAGGCTATTTGCCCTATCTGTGGCGGCGGTGGGGTAGTACATCCGATTGATGAGTGGGGGAAGCCGCGATATGACCGGACCATGCCCTGCGAGTGCTCGAGAGAGCGGATTTTGCGGGAGCGGTATAAGCAGATGCTGAGCCGGTGTCAGCTTCCGGCCGCTACCGCTGGATGGACATTCGAAAACTTTGACTCTAGCGGACCGCTTGAGAAAGCCTACGGACTGGCGTTAGAGCTTGCCGAAGGACGTGGCGACGTAAGGTGGCTGACGTTGGTAGGTCCGGTCGATGTGGGAAAATCCCACCTGGCAGTGGCTATCTGCCGGCGCTGGATTGATAGGGGGCAAGCGGCACGCTACGTGTTGGTACCGCTCATGCTTGAGGAGCTGCGGGCAAGCTACAACCGTGAAGGGGAATACGACCGGCTGATGGATTTCTTGCTCACGGTGCCGCTCTTGGTGCTTGACGACCTGGGAACGCAGAAACCCACCGAATGGGCGGTGGAGAAGCTGATGCAAATAGTTGACTACCGCTACGTGAACGGGTTGTACATGGTGGTGACGACAAATCGATCCGTTGATGATCTGCCTGGAGATACTGAGCGGCGCATTGGTAGTCGATTACTGAGAGCCGGATTCGCTAGGGTAGTTTATATAGACGCGCCGGAATACCGGATAAGGGAGAGAGATGCCCACGCATCGGAAGGGTAGCCAATATTAACCGAAATGGGGTTTGGCAAATGAGGAGTGGGGCCGAGTTCGTATCGCAAGCGGGGATAGAAAAACTGGATTTGAATTATATCGTTCAGCGGCTAAGGGAATGCGCTGACGAGCATGATTCTTGTCGAGATTGTCCTGACCTCAAAATCTGTGTAGCGGCTTATGATGAACGGTGCTCGTTTGGGATTGAAGGGAAAAAGGGAGACTTTAAGAAGTTGGGTAAGGATGTTAGCAATGGGAATGAAAAAGGCATCAAAACTAAATAACGGCGCCATGGTTCAGTCAAAAGAGCTTGGCACACAAAGAGCGATCAAAATAGCCCGGAAGGAGCACCGCTGCCACCGGTGCGGCGGCGTGATTAAAACGGGGGACAGCTTCACCATGCGGATGGACTATGAGGGCGGGAGTCTCAGGTTCTGTCCGGTGTGTCTTAACTGCGACGGCCGGTTTGAAAAAGAAAAGGGCAAGAAATGACGGAGCGGTGGCAGAAAATAGCTGATGAGTGGCTGGGTGAACTGGGGCGACTGGGTAAGGAGTGGCCGGCTGAGCTTCAAAAAGCCATGGGGGAGTACGCGGAAACCCTCATGAATGAGGCCATTGACCCGCGCCGGTTCATGGAGTTTCTTCGTGGTAGTGGGGAAAGCTTCACCGGCTTTCCGGGGACGCCCAATGGTGAAGTCAGGTGCGACCCCTATGTGATACTGGGACTGGAGCGGACTGCCACTGACGAAGAGATAAAGAAGCGCTACCACAACCTGGTGCATAAGCTTCACCCGGATACGGCGGGGGTTGAAGGTACGGAGCGTCTGTTTCAGCTGGTGCTGGCAGCTTATGAAGCAATAAGGAGGGAAAGGGGATTACGATGAACAGAGATAACGCAGTTCAACACGGTTTCCGAACCGGACAGGATCTTTATGGCAAGGAGAAATAGGTTATGAAAGAAGGTGACCTTGATCTCCTTAAGCAGATCGCCGAGCATGAGGTAACCATCGATTGGAGTAAGCCGGGCGCTGATCTGGGCTGGGAGTGGAGTGACGTCCGGATTCAGCCGGCGACCCTCACGCGGCTATTCTTGGAGGGCCTGCTGGATAATCCCTACCGGAGTAACAGCTGCACCGGCTACCGGCTCTCGGAGAAGGGGAAACAGGTGTTTGCCGCCGGTGAAGCCATGGTAGAACCGGCTTATGAACCAAATGAGCTTGAAGTACCGGATGACCTTTTCAGTGTTATTGAGGGATATCAAGAATTGAAAGACCTGGTGAGGACAGTCCTCAAGAGCGACAAGCCGGTGCATCTTCTTTTTACCGGCGTGCCGGCTTCGGCGAAGACGATGTTTCTCATGGAACTGGCACGTCTGGGGGCACCGTATGTTCTGGGTTCTCAGGCAACCCGCTCCGGCATGGCTGACCTCCTTTTCAGTACGGAGCCACGGATACTTCTTGTCGATGAGATCGACCGCATCGGCACCAGGGATATCTCGGTACTGCTTTCACTCATGGCCACGGGCATAGTCTCCGAGACCAAGCACGGTAAACGGCGCTCGTCCAACCTGGATACCAAGGTATTTGCCGCCTCGAACACGCTGCGGATGCCTTTGGAGCTCCTATCACGGTTCATGGTGCTTGAGTTCAAGCCCTATAGCCTGGATGAATTTCTCACCGTAGCCACCAATGTCCTGGTAAAGCAGGAGGGCATATTGCCTGACTTAGCGGTCTATATAGTCCGGCGGACCTGGCAGCTTGCGGCACGGTTTCCCGATCCAAGGCAAGCGGTAAGGGTAGCCAGACTGGCCAAGACGAGGGTCGAAGTGGACGGAGTCTTTGAGCTTCTGGAGCGCTACGGGGCTGGTTTGACAAAGTGAGCCGTATCTGATAGGGGAGAGATAAGGGTAACCCCCACCCTTAGGGTACGGTAAGGGTATACCCTAAAGGGCTCTGCCAGGCATAGCCCTTGCCGAGGGCTTCAGGCACGAAAAAGCAAGGGCTTGCCGAGCCCTCCAGGCACAAAAACGAAGCCCTCGGGCAATGGTGGCGGGTATGGTATACAGCGAGGCGTAAAAGATGACAAAAGAAAAGATTACCTGTGAGATCTGCGGCGAGACCTTTAAGGATAAGAGCGGTCTGGCCGGTCATATGCA
>JAQUQE010000038.1 GCA_028716225.1 Dehalococcoidales bacterium
CATATACAAAGACAACCTGGATAACCGGCGACATAATTACGGCGGCGAAACTCAACAATCTCGAGACGCAGTTCGACGAAGCAGACGCGATTATGATAAAATCAGATGGATCGGTCGCCTTCACCGACAACCAATCAATGGGTGGTAATAAACTGACGAACCTCGGTACGCCCACCGTCGCCACCGACGCAGCAACAAAGGGGTATATCGATACACCGACGGTGGCCCGGAGCATGAACAACCAGCGGCTGACCGACCTTGCAGCGCCGGTGAATGCGAACGACGCGGCGCGGAAAGCGTATGTCGATGCCCGGATACCTGCAGGAGTCATCGTTGCCTGGTCCGGGGCGATTGTAGATATTCCAACGGGCTGGCTGCTCTGCAACGGTTCGTCCGGGACGCCGGATCTCCGGGATCGGTTCATCGTCGGGGCAGGATCGAGTTATGCGGTCGGGGCGAGCGGCGGGTCTGCCACGCATACCCTGACGGTTGACGAGATGCCGGTGCATAATCATAACATGCCGTATGATAGGATTAACGAGTATGAGTATGGTCCTGGAGTGTGGGGAATGACCAACCTTGGAACAGGCGCATGGTCTGCCAATACCGGGAATGCGGGCAGCGGGAACGCCCATGAGAACCGACCGCCATACTACGCCCTCGCGTGGATCATGAAGAGCTGATATGTATCACTGTGAGCGATGCGGGACCGGGCTGGACTCACCCCTGGAGACGTATGCCGTTTACGTCCTGCCGGAAGAGGAAGAGGATCCGGTCCTGATCTGCAAGGGCTGTCACCAAGAATCAGACCTGATCGTCTGGGGCACGACCCGGGAGCAGGATGAGGAAGCCGGGCGGCAGGCAGCGCTCCGGATGCTGGCGGCAATTGAAATGAGGATATGATCAGAAATGATGTTAATGGAATTAGCGGTTGCGGGGTGGATATTCATGTTCATCCTGCTGGTTGTATTGATGATGGTCGGGTTGATGTATGTATTCGACCAGTATAAACAACTCGCGGAGCCGGGCAGTCCGCTGGATGAATTCATGGGCGGCGATGAGGCGCTCGATGAAATTCACACCTTCTTTGACGGCGTATACGCGAGATGGAATGGTATCGGGGCATGGGATCCTCCCCATTACTTGACTGAAGAGGAAGCATACATCTGGGAACGGGAACGGCGTTATGCTGCACTCGGATGGATGATTACCGACGTTGTACTTCGTTTCAAGGCTTGGTTGCACTATTATGTGTTGCGACAAAGGTAACTCCCTCTTTTAACTCGTTGATATCTTAACTGTGAACCCACGAGGCCCGGCTCTGAGCGGATTGAACCCTCTTATAGGTAGTTTAACCTTATCAAGGATTTCTGGTCTCTCAAAGAAGTTCAAATCACTGTTTCCGTGTTTTTCGTCCAAAGTATTAAATATTTTATGTGTTTAACACAGTATCGTCGTGAGACATATAGAGGTGAAACATGAGACGAATACAGGAATTGATTGAAACCTTCGAAGGTCTGTTAGAAGATCTTGATGAAGCAGCAAATCAGATTGATGAAGTCCTCGAAGAAGTGGGTGGAAACATTGAGGCCGACGCAAGAGGGACATGGTTCAACACACTTAAACAAATCATCGATCTGAACTTTGATGAGAGTCGCACGGATACTACCCTCCAGAGGATGAAGGCCCGGTTGACTGAAGAAACCATCGAAGCAGACATCCCGGTGTATGGTGACTGGACCGTTCTGGACATCACAGGGCGTGTAAGTCGCATCGTGTACTTCTGGAAACAGACAGGACCGAGATCGGGGCACATATCGAAGGCCGTTCAAGAGCATACTGGGTTCGGGCGATACAGAGATCGATTCTATACCCAAGATCTGCCTCCAGAGGCGCTTGAGAACCTTCCTCCTATCAAGACCCTTGAAGAATTGAGGAAGTTGGTAGATCAGGGCATTCTCTAAATCTCTCTTTTGTATTAATTCAAAATGTTATTCCGTTAATTACTTATAGAATACCAACTAATAACATATTGTAGCAAACATATAGGAGATGAGAAAGATGAAAGTAGACATCACAGAAGTTCAGCGCGCTTGTCAGTATCTGGCCGGTGTTTGCGACGGCGCTTTGTCGGAGGACGGTCACGGCTTCAATAAGTACGATGCGAGATTCGGCCACAGTCTCGCCATCCAGAAGAACTGGTCCCTCAAACAGGCTATCGCCGCTCAGAAAATGATGATCAAGTATCAGAACCAGTTAAAGATCGCTGGATTCGACACAGACCTAATCCTGAAGAGTGAGATCGTAGTTCCTCAGATCGTCAACAAGCCCGCAACTGTTACTAAGAACACGGCCATGCTGGTTAAGGGGCAGATCGAGATCTGGTTCAAGTTCGATTACAAGACGCTGGAGATGATCAAGAGCCTCCCGGGGAGGAAGTTCACAGAAGACACGCGGGGCAAGTTCTGGACCGCTCCCCTGGCACAGGACACCGTAGAGAAACTGGACCAGGCTGGATTTGAACTGTGCCCGGAACTCATCAGGTTCCTGGACACGGCCCAGAAACAACTCCCGGTGGAGGAACTCGAGGAGATCGAGGTTGACGGCCTCAAACGCGAACTGTTCCCATTCCAGAAACAGGGCGTAGCATTCATTGAGCAGCGCAACGGACGGGCACTCGTGGGCGATGAAATGGGTCTGGGGAAGACGATTCAGACGCTTGCCTGGTTACAACTTCACCCCGAGAAAAAGCCGGTCGTCGTTGTCTGTCCGGCGCACTTGAAACTGAACTGGGCGCAGGAAGCAAAAATGACCCTCTCCGGGGATCGGACAATCCAGGTCATCTCTGGCACGGACACCACACAGAAACTGTACGGGGACATCATGGTAATCAACTATGACATCCTGCACAACAAGTATGAGGAGGGCCCGAAGAACTTGGTCACTGGAAAGAAACCCATCAAGGAGATTCCGTACTCGGGCTGGATTGACTTCATCCTGGACCGGAACCCAGAAGTCCTGATCGTTGATGAGGCGCACTTCATCAAGAACAGCAAGGCGTTCCGATCAAAGGCGGTCACCAAGCTGGGTCGAAAGTGTAAGCACGTCATCGCACTCACCGGCACGCCTCTGGTGAACCGCCCGATCGAAGGATACAACATCGTCCAGATGATTGACAGGACAGTTTTCCCATCCTTCTGGGACTATGCGCAGAAGTACTGTGGGGCACACCACACCCGATTCGGATGGGACCTGTCAGGTGCTTCGAACAAAGAAGAACTTCACCAGAAACTCAAGACAGTCATGATTCGGCGCAAGAAGGCGGACGTCCTCAAAGAACTGCCTGACAAAGTGTTCTCCCATGTCCCGATGGAGTTGTCGAACCGAGAAGTGTATCAGGAGGCGGAAGAAGATTTCATCGCATTCCTGAAGGACACCGAGGGCGCGGCCGCGGCAGAGAAGGCCCGAAACGCAGAACACCTGGTTCGAATTGAAGGCCTTAAACAACTGGCGATGCAGGGTAAGATGAATCACGTGATGCAGTGGATTGAGAACTTCCTGGAGGAGAGCGGACGGAAACTCGTTGTCTTCGCAGTTCACAAAGTCACTATCAATGCACTGATGAAGAAGTTCCAGAAATGTGCGGTCAAGATTGACGGTTCGACACCGGCTCCGAAGAGGCATGAGGCTGTTCAGGCATTCCAGAACAATCCCGACGTCAAACTGTTCATCGGGAACATTCAGGCTGCGGGAACTGGACTCACGCTGACAGCAGCATCAGCGATCGCCTTCGTCGAACTCCCGTGGACACCCGGGGAACTGTCTCAGGCGGAGGACCGCTGTCACCGGATCGGGCAGAAGAACGCCGTCAACATTTACTACCTGCTGGCGGAGGAGACGATCGAGGAGCAGATCGCAGCACTGCTGGATGAGAAGAAGAAAGTCCTGAATGCAGTGATCGACGGAGGGGCGGTGGAGCATGTTCAACTCCTGACCCGCCTCCTCTCATCCTTCGCGTAAGGAGCACGCATGGATCTAGAACGGCTATTATCTGACTATCACGTCGACTTCGTACGGCCCGGAGAACATGCCCGCACTACAGAAGGATGGATCAACTTACATTGCCCGTTTTGTGTGGGGAAGGTAGATTATCATCTAGGTGTGAATGTAGAGACGGGCGCCTGTCATTGTTGGCGATGTGGACCGCATGCACTTGTTAGCGTCTTGAGCAAAGCAACCGGTCTCTCCATTCTCGAGATTAAGAGCGTCATTCGAAAGTATGAAGGCGTGCGCAGGAAAGTTCACGTCACGGAGCCGAGAGTAGCAATTAGGCCACTTAAACTACCTCAACCGACTATCAAGTTGAATCAGTACGGGAGGCGCTACTTACGTACCCGAAGATTTGATCCGGATACGATCGAAGAGGAATGGGGCGTATTACAGACAGGTCCGATCAGTTCTCTCGACCTGATTAGTTATGGGAACCGCATCGTGATCCCGATTTACTGGAACGGGAAGATGGTCAGTTTCCAGACTCGAGACATTACGGGCAAGAGTGACAAGAAGTACATTGCCTGTCCATCGAAACGCGAGAAGGTAAAGCATGCACATATCGTGTACGGGCAAGAATCTGTCTGGCAAGATACGGATACATTGATTGTCGTTGAAGGCGTATTAGATGTCTGGCGATTAGGGCCGTACTCTGTCGGGACGTTCGGGACATCTATCAATATCGAACAAGTCTTGAGTTTGTCGAGATTAGCAGATAAGTTCATTATCTTGTATGATACTGAGAAGACGGCGCAGGAACAAGCGAGAAAGTTAGCCGTTAAGTTAAGAACTCTCGGGAAGCGTACATCCATCGCAACTCTTGATGATGGTGATCCTGCTGATTTGAAGCAGGCCGAAGCAGACAAATTAGTCAAAGACCTTCTTGTGTAAACCTCAGTAGAGAAAAATAATTAAATACCTTAACAACTTATATGTAGATACACAGTCTAAAACGACGATTCGGTGATCTACGTATGAGCGAGCAATTAAAATGTTCGATATGGGAGGAGCAAGTTCTCAAAAAGTTCTCCTCACCTATAGACGACGATGTTTTCGTGATTCCCACAAGCATCCTGACAACGTTCGGTCCAACCACAGCCACTTTTCTTACGAGCCTCATTAACAAATATCGATCCTTGCGAGAGAGTGGGGCGATAAATGAAGGTGATCAGTTCCCTTATCTCTATACGGAACTGCGGGAAAAGACGGCCTTGAGTGACCATCAGATTCGCACCTGTAAATTGAAACTGATTCAGCGTGGTCTTCTTTGTACTGAAAAGCGTTCTTTCCCGCAGCGAGAATACTACCAGATCAACCTCAAGCGACTGACGATGAAATATTTGATGACGGAGTGAGTTGTATCATGCCTATAATGTGGCCTCAGACACACGATAGCCCGGCTTGCAGCAACTTTCATGGCCTTGGTGGTGTGTGACTATGGGACAAGATAAAATTGCATCAGAGAATGGTTTTAAAACGGGATTCAGGATTCCTGTATCAGCGGATGCTCGTATCCTTACATTCTTCAACGCATACTTCGAAAGCCCGCACAAAGACCACCTACGAAAAGTATATCTGGCACTATGTCAACTTGAGCATGATTTCAAAGGCCAGATTGATGATACGAGCAGTCTGGCAAAGAAAGTGAGTGACTATACAGGACTGAACTTCACAAACACGTGATTGTATATGATTCCATTGATGCGCGTAAACATTCTCACTCTTGACTTCCAGAAGAAAGGGGAGAATGAGCAGAAGCGGATTTTTAAAACACTGAAGGATAATGGGTATGAGGTCGTCGGATGAGAATCCCTGACATAATTTTCCGGTCAGCAGACGTAAGTTTCACCCAGATCCCCAATCATATTCTTCGGAACCCTGAATTATCTGCGAAAGCGAAAGGGATCTTGTGTCTCTTACTGTCTAACAGACAAGGATGGAATAGTTTCGAAACATCGATTGTTTCGATGATGGCTGATAAGAGAGACGCTATTCGAGCAGGCATAAAAGAACTTGAAGATTACGGGTATCTTGTTCGATACAGGTATCGAAAGAAAGACACCAAGAAGTATGCCGGGATGGTCTGGGTCTGTTCTGATTATCCCGAGACGTTAGATATTCAAGAGGTTCTCGATGTTCTTGATGGGTATGGTTGCGAGATTCTTCCCGAGACAACGGCCATAAACGGGTCTAACCGCATTGTCAAAGCCAACGCGGGCGCCGACAACACTAATAATAACAATGTAAAGAATAACAAACACAAGAGCAGCAACAAGGCGACCTTGCGAGCAACAGACAAAAGAGACAGGAAGATCACGGTATCGATGTTCGAACAGTTTTGGTCCATTTATCCGAATAAGACTGACAAGGGGAAAGCGAAAACAAAGTGGCAGCAAATCTGTACAAGAAAGACAGACAGGGATAGCATCCCACTATGGTCTCAGATCGAGAAAGCTATCAATGAACAAAAAAAGACCGACCGATGGTCGAAGCATGGATATATCCCTCTTCCCACTACTTGGTTAAACCAGCAGCGGTGGTTAGATGATCCTGCAATGATGGCTGATTTTGAAGACACCCCATCTATGCAGAAGGTCTCCGGGGATCCCCGGAAGATTGCCCGCAGATATCTGCAGAGCCGGGACATGACAGACATCTTCATGCGGAAGTCGCATCAGCCCGCGATGAACTTGTTTCGGGCACATAACAGGGACTTGGATGAAGGTGTCGTCGCTACTGTCTTGATTAAATTCTGCGAGCAGATAAAAACAGTGCAGGATGAGAACATCCCGAAGACGTCTGAGTTCTATCAATTCTCGCCTCATCCACTTACTGTGATTGAGGGATACATCGAGTTCCTTGAAGAGCAGTCGTCGTGGATGGATTCTTTGAGTCTGGCCGTGTTTGACATAACCAGTGCTATATTTTCGCAGTATCGTTCGAAGTTGAAGAGGTTGGACACATACAACCGCGATCCACTTACAGGTCGGTGAATGCGTGCGAGATGAACAGGAATTTATAGAACGTCGAATAATCACTGGTCTTATTGTTAGCAGTGACTATATTGCACGAATACAGAGCGTTTGGGATCCAGCATTCCTTGATTCTCCCGAACTACAGATCGTCGCGTCTTGGTGTTTGGACTACTTCCGAAAGTATGGGAAGGCGCCAGACAAGTACATCCAAGACTTGTACATGGAGAACTTGCAATCGGGCAAGATCACAAGGACAGCAGATGCACGGTATATTGAAGAACTCCTCGACAGTCTGAGTGATGAGTATGGTCGGGGGAAGAAGTTTAATGGGGCGTATTTGTATGACCGGACAATTCAGTATTTCAAGGCGCAAGAGTTAGCGCAACATAATCAAGAAGTCCAGGCACTCATTGACCGGGGCGAGATAGAGAAGGCGGAGACCCTCGCAGCGTCGTATAAGCCCACGATATTCGGTGTTGCAGACATTGGAATTGAATTATCGGATCTTAACACTATCCCGAATCTTGTCGCCTGTGCGTTTGCAGAATTGCAGCAGCCTCTTATTATGTATCCCGGCGCATTGGGCGCAATGTGGAATCCTCATCTTATTCGGGGTGGCTTTGTCACGTTTCTAGCACCTGAGAAGCGCGGTAAGTCGTATCTCTTGATGGAGATGGCTTTGCGGGCAGTTCGCCAGCGGTCTAATGTGGCCTATTTTGAGGCCGGTGATATGTCACAGAGTCAGATTCTTCGTAGGATTTGCACGTATGTTGCGCAGCGATCCGATAAAGAACAGTATTGTCGAGAGCGTTTCAGGTGCGTAGGAGATTGTTTATGGAATCAATTAGACACATGTACTCGGGAGGATAGGAATTGTGATCACGGTATTTTTGAAGGCACTGATTTTGGATCCTTTGCTAAGAAGCAAGGTGATTACATTAATGATTCCGTTCTGCAGGCGAAATTTCACCAGTATCCTGATTATGTTCCGTGCGATAGTCATACGTGTTCGCAAAGGAAGGGATCGGTCTGGGTCCAGAAGGTGAAGGAATGTAGTCCATTGACGGCGGATCAGGCAGAGAAGGCGTTAACAGCGTTTTTCAGCAAGTACAAGAGACGATTCAAACTGGCCACTTATGCGGCCGGAACTTTGACAGTTACTGAGATCAAGAGAGTGCTGGATGAGTGGGAGAGGAAAGACGGGTTCGTCCCGGACGTGATTTTGATTGACTACGCAGATCTTCTTTCTGCTGATGACGGCGGTGTCAAAGAATTCCGCCACAGACAAGATCATGTCTGGCGTGCTCTTCGTGGCCTGTCCCAGTCCCGTCATGTGTTGGTGTTAAGTGCCACTCAAGCAGATGCCGCGAGTTACGAGAGGGACAGGCTGTCTCTGTCGAACTTCTCCGAAGATAAGCGGAAACTGGCGCATGTGACGGCGCAGTATGGACTGAACCAAGATCCGAAAGGAAGAGAGAAACGATTAGGTCTTCTTCGGGTTAATGAGATCGTGGTGCGAGAAGGAGACTTTTCGTCTGATAATCAGGTTTGTATTATACAGGATTTGTCGATTGGTCGACCGTATCTTGAGAGTTATAAGGTGTGACGAGTATGCAATCAAATGAGAGTGAACCACGGAATGGAAATGGGCGCAAGATCTTGGTAGATGTAGAGCCTCTGAAGAAGACCGATTCTCGACAGATAAGTCTCGATCAGGATCGCCTATCATCGTGGGGAATTCCGAAAGAATAAGACGGTCTTTGATGAGACGAGGGCTTTCAGTTATGGTCAAAAGTTTTATTAGGGGAGAAAACAAGTTATATTATAGGACTTTGGGAGGAGGTGAAATAACCTTTGAGTGAATCGATTGAGATAATCAAAGCATTCACGTTTGACGCCGCGCACTACCTTCCCTATCATGAAGGGAAGTGCCAGCATCTCCATGGGCATACATACAAGCTCGAGATCGGCGTATTGGGCCGTGTTCGACCCGACACCGGTATGGTTCTTGATTTCAGTGATTTCAAAGGGATTGTAGATGAAAATATTGTTCAACCGATGGATCATCGATTGTTGAATGATATTCAGAATCATGACTTTCCTGCGAGCAATCCAACGGCGGAGAATATGGTCGTCTGGATTCGTAATCGGCTTCGGGAAGTTCTCAAAGACAAGAGCGTGACGATTAGTTTCGTCCGCCTGTGGGAGACCCCGACGTCGTATGCACTATGGAGGGCGTATTGATGATGAAAAATAAGCCTCTGCGTATCAACAGACAAGGACTATGCACCACTATTTCCGGGGAGGCCGGAGGGTTCCCGCAGGGGACGTGGATCACGCTGGTTCGCCTTCAGGGCTGTAACCTCAAATGCACGTGGTGTGATACCCCGCAAGCCAGGATGCAGAGTGTGATCACTTCATTGGAGGCGGGCGGTGATCTTCGGAACTTCATTGAGGTTTCCGTCCCTGATCTTGTATCCCAGATCAGAGATCAGATGAACCCCCACGTTCTCATAACCGGGGGCGAACCGCTTATGCAGCCTGAAGTGATCAACCTGATTGAGTCTCTCGTCGAGAGAGGGTTTAAGGTGCAGGTTGAGACGAACGGCAGCATTCTCATCCCATTCATCCCCGAGGTGTATTGGGTGGTCGATTTCAAGTGCCCTTCGTCAGGCATGGTAGAGAGAATGAACATTTCGATGGATGTGTGGGCGGGGCAGATTGCCCGTCAACAGAATGCCGGAGGGCATGTTTCTGTAAAATTTGTTGTCATGGATGTCATCGACTTGGATTACGCTATCGAAGCGATTGAGCGACTTCTTGATTACGGCGTAAAAGGCCCATTCCTTATCAGCCCGATTAATGCAAAGGGCGAGAATATCAAAGGTATGGCGGAGCGAATACGAGAGAAACATATTGGCTTATTAGACCACATTGTTTTCTCGGTGCAGTTGCACAAAGTGTTTGGTATGGTGTGATGGAAATGAAGAAGAGTGAACTCATCAAAGTGGCAAAGGAACTGAATGCCCAGATTGGGCTTGAACCGGAGATAGACACCAAGCGCCCGAAGGTAGAGGATCTGAAGGCTGCAATCTTGCAGGCGGCAGAACTCATCGAGCCTGACGACGATATCACCCCGGAGTCGACGGCGGTAATCGCTGCCCTCAGAGAAGAGAAGGAGGAGGAAGATTCGGTGGAGTCAGTCTCCGAGCCCGAGCTTGTCCCGGCTCCCGAGCCCGAGCCTGAACCGAAGGCGCCGCCACGGCCTAAAAAGGCGATGACGCGGTCCCGGGCACTGGTAGCAGCGCTTGAGCAGCAGGAGGGGGAGGCGTTCACGGCGACAGACATCATCAAGAAGTCCCGCCAGATCTATGAGAAGTACAACAAGATGAATGATGCGGATGATCGCGGTGCTCTGGCGCAGTGGGAAGCATCCAGATATATTCTGGTCGACATCGGGCTTCTCGAACCCGCTGGAACCGTTGGCCGTCAGGTCTCATACCGTTACACCAGGTGATCAAGTGGCAACCCAACTCCCACACTATGGCCCCCTTCCTCAGCCCGCCAGCCTTGAAGAGGCTGTCGAGGTTCTGGGGAGGGAGAAATTCCCCGCACCGGACGTCTGTCTGGTGGAATTCACAGCTACCGAATTTACGAGCCTCTGCCCCCGAACAGGCCAGCCTGATTTCGGGAAGGTCATTATTCAGTACCTGCCGAGGGAGTACTGTATTGAGAGCAAGTCTCTCAAGTTTTATCTGTGGGCATTTCGGAATGAAGGCGCCTTCTGCGAGACTCTCACGTCCAAGATTGCAGACGATGTTGTTTCGGCAATCGACCCACTGTGGACGAGAGTCACAGTAACACAGAACACTCGGGGCGGGATTGCTCTCAAGTCGTCTGCGGTTCGTGCAGCTCCGGGGTATTCAAACATGAATTGTCCAGGGGTTTTCACTGATGCCTCGCAGTGATGCTGTAGTTCTTGCGCTGTCTGGCGGAATGGACTCTACCTCTCTTCTTGGGTATCTGCTTGAGTCTGGATTCAAGACGGTGTACTGCTGTCGGTTCTGGTATGGTTCGAAGCATAATGAGTATGAGAACAAGGCTGCTGAGCGGGTTCTTGAGTACTATCGTGAGCGGCATCCTGGGGTGATTCCTGTTGCTCCGATGGATCTCATCGAAGTCATGCGGTCGTTTGACTCAGCCTTGCTGCGGTCCAGTCTTGAGGAAATCCCTGAAGGGCATTATGCGGCAACGAATATGAAAAGGACGGTTGTCCCGTGCAGGAATTTGATTTTCGCGTCT
>JAQUQE010000039.1 GCA_028716225.1 Dehalococcoidales bacterium
CCCACTGCCGACACAACATCCTTCTGAAATACTGCCGTTCTGATCATGCCTCTAATATGAGCATTCCCAACTTCCAGCCAATCGGGGTCCAGACTGAACCCGGCGCCGAAGATCCCAGACACATAATTAGAACTTCGGATATTGAGAGCGTCACCGTCAATTATCAAGTAAGGCGATGCCACCGGGCCTATGCGTATTCGTGTGTTTACGTTGTCCAGGACTATCTTTGCTAGGTCTTCATCCCAATTATCCGCCAATCCACTTGGTGATACAATCCATTCTCCAATCATTAGAGTTGACGTGCCAACATTCCATTTCAGGCTTTGCGCTCCCCCTACTCGGAAATAACCTGAGCCATCGATGAATAGACCGGTTTCAGTCCCCGCGAATGTTATAGCTGATGCAGATGGGCCTAATTGGATCCTGGCGTTTGTCTTATCTAAAAGTATGGTTGCATTGGCTTCTGTAAAGTTATCAGCTAATCCACTGGGTGAGACAATCCATTCGCCTATTGTCAAAACTTCTGTGGTTGCATTCCATTTGAGACTCTGCGTTCCACCAGCCCGTAAGTTACCAACCCCATCAACATAAAAACCCTTCTCAACCCCCGCGAATGTTATAGCTGATGCAGACGGGCCTAATTGGATCCTGGCATTTGTCTTGTCCAATAGAATGGTCGCATTTGCCTCTGTGAAATTGTCAGCCAGCCCATGAGGTGAAACGATCCATTCTCCAATTGTCAAGGTGGAGGTTGTCACATTCCATTTGAGACTCTGCGTTCCACCGACCCTTAAATTACCTACCCCATCCACATAAAACCCAGATTCAGTACCGGCAAAAGAAATTGCACTTGCCGAAGCTCCCAACTGTATACGAGCATTCGTTTTGTCTAGGAAAATTGTTGCCGAAGCTTCAGTAAAATTGTCCGCTAATCCATTCGGCGAAACAATCCATTCTCCAATCATTAGAGTTGACGTGCCAACATTCCATTTTAGGCTTTGCGCTCCCCCTACTCTGAAATAACCTGAGCCATCGACAATAAACCCGGTTTCAGTACCGGCGTAAGTGATAGCATCTGCAGAAGGTCCCAGAGCGATCTTAGCGGTCCCTTGTAAATTGCCTAATACTATCTGAGTATCAGCATGACTTATTGATGCATTGCCACCCCAGAGGTCATATTCCCCCATATACCAGGATGAAAACCGTGCCTCTCCATCAATTAAAACTGAAGCGTCCGCTGTTTCTGATAGTACTCCCTGAACTGCATATACCGATACGCTCCGAAGTTTGATGTAACAGGTATCTCCGAGCTCATATATCGACCCTAAACCGTTAATAGTGTACGATCCAGAGCTATCCCTGCCAACATAATGATATGTGATGTCATCGTTTGAAGCGTAGATTTCTGAGAAAGAATATACCACATCAGAGGGTGGTGTGAATGAGACCCTTACCGCGCAATAATTGAATGATGATCCACCCGATACCAACACAGCGGATATCCCAGTTGCAGGGCCCGGGATTGTTTCTGGCAATGCACCCTGTCCGGTCGTTGTGCTGGACCATAGACTATGGACCCCATATACTGAGATTGACTGTGCCTGTACCTGATATTCTACCCCCTCGCTCACGGGGAATATTGTGATTGTAAGGTTGCTCATTTCGGCGGTGTACTGCCATTCAGTCTCATTGGTCATCCTGTATCTGATTCTATAGCCCCTGATTCTCACCGCGTTAGCCGGAGCTGACAGGTATACAATCAGGGTTGAGACAGACCCCCCGCCCGACGTGGTAGAAACATCTGTTCCCGAAGCAACCCCGTCTATTGTGGGGGGATCTGGGACAAATTTTGTTATATCTATCGGAGTTGTTGTTTGGGGATCAAACGGCGGTATCTCACCCGTGTCTGCGTCATAAATCGCCTCTGCCACATCGACTAGGGATAATTGAGCCGTGTAATCTCCAGCCCGGGTGATATTGGATACCAACAGTTCCACCGTCTCGCTGTCCGTCTCTCCGAACATGGCCAGGTCACCTACTTCCGGCCCGGCTGATATTGCGACAGGGGTTGTGAGTTCTAGGGTTGCAGTTTCCCCCACATCGAGGACAACAGACAGAACAAGAGTGGCACCGGACGAAAGCCGGAACCGACAAGCGTAGGTGTTACCCGCCGCCATTGTGACTGATTCATCAAGGGTGATATGAGTAATGTTGCTCCCGGACGTTGTGAGTGATTTTATTCTACCCCAGCTAGATCCCCATAGAGGCACATCATGGGAGACGCGGACCTTATCACCACGCCTACACACAAGATGCTCGAAGTCCTGATAGAGGGAGTATACTTCAGGTCGGAGTCTGGCTTGTGCGATATGAAATCGTCCGAATTTCCAGATCAAATCAGGGGAGGTTATTCCGGGGAATTCTATTGATTCGAAAAGGGTAGCATTCGCGGAGGTATACCCGTCATCATAGACAATGCGCTCATCATCTGCATAGTCATTGTCTTCGTTTTTAAACTTCACCCGGAAGGCGTGAGGGCGATTGTAAAGGGTTTTCTCCGCGGTGAATCCCCATGAGTTCCGAGGCGTGATATGTTGCACAAGGGTTTGTGTCCCGGTGTCGGCAGTGACTGACCACAAGCCATCTTTGATCGTCACGGAGGCCCGGCCTGCGGAGGCTATATCCTGGCAGGTTTCAAAGACGGAGGCCCGATAATCTCGGTACATGTTAAAGGCGTATCCGTTGGTCTCGCAAAACTCGTAAAACTCGCCCAGAGTGGCATCGTCGATCTGCGTGGATGTCCTTGCCCGTGCGTTTGCATTACCAGTCAGGACGTGCCGCATCAGAGCAGCGGGGTTGTTTGTTACCTCGTAGTCTGCCTCATCGGATCCCCATTCTCCCGCGACAGAATCCCACACGGGCGCATAGGACGACACCACTCCGTTAAGATTGTCGATCACACCATTAAGCTGGTCAGTGGCTTTAATTCTGAGGGCGGTTACTGCGACCGGATAAGGGAAATCAAGGGGGTCGTCGGTGTCAATGCCCCGAAGGTTTGTCCAGTACACATCGTCGATAATCTGATCATCGTCAGTGTCTGCAGTTGTCCTGGTAATGCCGACTTCATACTCCTTTGTTTTGTCAACCGGCCAGTTAAAGCCACGTCTGACTATTGATGTGGTCTTGTCTTCAAAGTAGGCAGTTTCGGAAGCCACTGTTCCAGCGGTGCCGCCAGTGACAGAAATTTCATACAAGATTTGGTAGGCACTTCCGATTCTCCTTTGTAATGTGCAGACAAGACCTGTGCACTCTTCCGGAGATAAATCTGTAACTTCTTGAATGATTCCAAAACCTTCCAGAACGTACTCGCCGATCCTGTAACTTCCCTCTATTTCGCCAGTCCCTAAAGCCCGATAAATCACAGCCTCTGGATTGGAGACATAGACACTGTATGTCCCGTTTGCGTCCCCATAGGTACTAATGCTCGTACCACTGACCGATAAGGCCCGGGTAGCGGGGGCATCAACCCATTCCTCTTCCCCTACCTCTCTGTACTGGATGGTTAATTCTACAGTTTCGCTCTGCCTATTCCCAGCATCATCAAACCGGACAAGCCCCTGCGGAAAAGCAAGGTCCACTGACAATTCATCCACATTTGCCTGTGCGGTTCTTGTAACCATCCCCCCGGTAGAGGTCAGTATTGTATTGACTGCGGTCTGATATACCTGTGATGGAAAAAGAGTTATGGGCGTATCTGTTGACCACCCTTCCCTCGTCTCAATCTCCACGTTGCTGTATGAGGTCAGGGCGGTATCCCCTAGCTTCAGATCCTCAATTCGCATCGGGCCGTAACCCCACACAAAGAGCATCCGCAGATATTCATCTGCCCCGACTATTTCTGTATAGGCTTTCGCTCCGAGGGGCGGGTAGACTTTATGTGTCCCCAAAATTACAGGGACCGTCCCCCACGGCTTTTCTTGGTTTGAGCTCGCGCCGATTGAGTAGGTATCAGAGTCGGAGTAAGATTGGCTTGCCGATGTTGTGCTCGACAGCTTTATGGGAGCAATGGCGTTGACGAGTAGCATACCGGCGGTCGTAACAGCGGCCGCAGCCGTAGCGGAAGCTAAAGCTCCATATGTGGCATAGTATTGGCCAGTCGCTGTTGCCGCAACCACAACAGCTATTGTCAATATGGTTCGGAGCGGGTTTTTCCCATCCCCTCCATGTAGGGGAACGCTTATTAGGACGTGGGAATCTACAGGAGGGACCCTCCACCAATCATCACGGGGGATCGGTACGCCGTCAACCTCCACAATCACATACAAGTCAGGGTAGAGGGAGGCCACAATCTCACGTATGGTCGCACCGTGGGGAACCTGTGCTACTTGCGGAGCATGAAAGGCCATCGGGCTTACTATTATTTCTCTGTTATCTGACATATCGATAAAATCCCTCTACCTTCTGTTTCCACTGAATGCCGGTAAACTCTTCAATCGTCGAGTTTATACCCTCCATGACGTGCAACATTCTCTTGCGATCGATCACTATCCCAACGTGATATACCATGCTTCCGGTTCTGAGTAGGATCACATCATACGGTTGTGGCTTATCAACTTTCTGCCATGTCTGTTTCCCGTCCCGTATCATCCGCGTGACCTTTTTTAATGAGGCCAGAGAGCCGTCAACAAACGCCCCGGCGAAGTCCGGGAGGTCGATATTGAGCCGTTCGCAATAGACAAGAACGATCAAACGCCAGCAATCCAGCCCGTTTCGGTCATTACCATCCCTCAAAAAGGGTATTCCTACATATTCAATCATATCAACAATTTGACGACCCTCATATTTGCCCCACAATCGACTTTCTCAGATTGCCCTATATGTTCCTATGCCTAAAATAGCCCCGGAAAGCATGACGGGACAAAAGCACCAGCCGGATAGGGCTCGGCCTCCAGAGTTTCCAATTTTAACGTCCCGGTGATCGTTGTCGCGTTGTATTTTATGTTGACCAGTTGAAATTCCGGCCAGCTTGCGTCTATCGTGTCCAGGGCGTTATCCATTACTATATCAACTTTGCAAGTAACCGGTGTAAATATGCTTCTGATTGCTTCTGTGTATGCCCGGTGAACATTATCAAATTCAATTTGCATCTCTCCAGGGCCTTCATCTGTTTCGTCCGGAAGCTTGATACTCACGGGGAGAAAGATATAGTTGAGGCTGTCTGATACCGTGCCATAAACCTTTTCAAGATCTGTGGTAAGCCCTGCTAATTCCTGAGTTGGATCTGTACTGATCCTGATATCGTCGGCAAGGTCATCATGGGAGAGCGTAATCAGGGCAATCGGACATCTGCCTGTTTCTTGTGCAAAGGCGGCTTCTCGGAAATTCAGTGAGGTGGTCGTCATGGTAAAATCTCCAGGTTTAAACTTACTTCATAAACATCTTCAACCTTTGTCCATGTCGGCACATCGGTAAATCTCATTTCGCAAGCCACGGTATGAGCCGGGGGCTTTGTCCATGAGAATCTAAGAGAACCGCCCAGAAGAGTTGTATTATAAAACGTCTGGAAGGTTGCCAGTTGCGCCGCCGTCATTATCATCGTGCCAGAAACCGGGGATACGCCAGCCGTAAATCTTCGCCGTACTTTAGCGGGCCCTGCATCCATGCTTGATTTGATAGTCACCGCCGGAGCCGATTGTCCATAACCTGCGACAAATAGCTCTTGCGGAAGAGTTGCGCTCCATGCCGGTACACTCATATTATCTCCCCGTTAATCTCTGAGATGCGCCAAAGTTCTGACGCAAGGATTTATTCGATTGACTGCCAAACCGCCCCAGCTTCTTCGCCACTGCCTGATCAATCATTACATCCAGTGTCGGGCTTCCATCTGCCGTCATACCCTCTTTTGTTTCTACGCTGTCACCTGTGGAATTGAAGATATTGACAACCATGCCTCCGCCGCCTGTTGCTTTTACTCCAAGATCACCGCCTATCCGAGTCAATGGCATTATAGCCTCTGCCCCTGCCTCACCCATCAGACCAGCTCCTTGCGCCATGGGAAAGACTGTTGGCCTGGTTACGATTCCACCTGAGGCGAAGGGAATCACATTGCCGTTTTGGAATGCGTTGCCTTTGGCACTACCGAAGAGAGACCCGAAATCAAAGCCGCCTATCGAGCTAAACAACGGCCCCATGATTTGTTGCTGAATGAACATCCTCATCAGGTCATCAATCATTGAATCGACCATGTCGGAAAAGGACATCTCACCTGTGCGGGCGAACGCCACTATTGCATCGGTACTATCGCGGCCCCATCCGTCAATAGCGGTTTTTAGCTCTTTTAGCATTCCGGTTTCGTCATCTTTTTCCTTGTCAAGAATCTTCTTTTTGCTTGCAGCGTACCACTCATCGAGTGCCACCTTGTCAGTGATATAAACAGAATAGGCATCATACTGCTCTTGCAACTTCGCCAGCTCATAATCAACATCAGAGAGCGTGGCCTTTTTGTGGGCGTCTGAAAATTCTGTCTGCTTGTCGGCATAGTCTTTCTCATACTCCTCAAGAGCAGCCCACTTTTCAGACTCGGTTTTGAGGTAGTTATCGACGGTCAGTTGGTGGATCTCTTCTGCCCGTTTCGCTGCCTTCTCTCTCGCTGCTATTGCTTCCGGTGTTTCTTCCACCACTCCGCCACTGGTCACTACAGGGACGTCGGGAACATCAGGGGTTTTCGCACTACCTTTCTTTTTCGCATCTTCAAAGGCATAGTAATCATCGACCTGTTTTTGGAGTTTCTTCACCTCTTCCCGCGCACTTTTAATACCGCGAAGCTTTTCAAGTATTCCTTCCGATATGCCTATTTTCCCAAGTAGTTTGTCGGCAAACCCAACCGCCTTGTAGCCATCTTCAAGTTCCTGTAACTTCTTCTTGGCCGTATCAAGGCTTCCCTCAAGCCGGTTGATATCATCCCCGGCAACCCCGTATATCTGAGCGGCCAATTCTTCACCTAGCCATTTTGTAAATTCTACGGTTGTGGATATCGCTTTTAAAACTTTCCCGAATCCGGTTATCATGGCATTGGTCAGAGTCTGAGCATTCGCGACTGTAGAAGGGTCACTCATTAGCTTGGTGAGGTCTTCAATCGCCGCTGTGGTGCCCTTAACCCCTCCGCCCTTACCGTCGCCCTCAAGCAAGTCACCGAAGGCATTTTTGAGGCTAGCCAGCGCACCCCCCAGGGTATTCCGTGCCGCCTCTGCACTCCCCCCAAACTGTGTTTCGAGCTCTTTGAGAATGATCTTCTGCGCCCCCACTGTGTCGCCGGTTTTTACAAGTTCCTTGACAACCTCTTTTTGTGCCTCCGAAAACTGGATACCGGACCGGGAAAGTGCTGTCATTCCTAGGACTGGATCATTTAGGGCTTTTCCGACTTGCAATGCCGCTGATTTTAGGTCTGTTTTGAGGGCTGTCGCAACGTCAAGGGTTACTTTCTGCGCGCGATTAAATTCATCGCCGCCTATCTTTGTAAATGTAAGAAGGAGTGCCTGCATGGCGATAGTTGTTTCATCGCCATAGGTCGTTATCTTTTGGAGTTCCGCCGCATAGCCTTGTAATTTAGAGGACAATTCAGGGGTATAACGGCCTGTTGATTTAAGGGTCTGCTCAAGCTGAGCTATTGCCGCCTCCTGCACTTTGGTCGCATTGGTAACAGCACGAAAAGCCGCACCTATGGCAAGGGCAGAGACAAGCATCTTGAGGCTGCCTGCAACCCCTGTAAAACTCTTTCCTACCTTCGCCATGGCGGTCTGCATTTTGGTAGCGTTGGTCTGGACATGCTGCCGAGCCTTGCCCATATCCCGCCCGAACGCGGCGTGACCGGCACTTAGTTCTACCCTTGCGGCACCAATCGGATCTGCCATTTCATTCCTCTATTTAAAGTTGGCACTTAACCCGGTTAACTGCCAAGCGCCTTGTTCGAAAACCCCATCCCACCCGATTCTAAAGAAACAAAACGGTAGGTGTATCTCAAAATTAGGGAGCCATACATTTATGCTTAATCCGAGGCTTATATTAGCCCACCCAGTCCACCAGAAATAACACACGAATTTGCCTCGCCTTACAGTGTATTTCACTGCCTGCTACCTCTTTTCCTTCCCCGCTGTTGCTTGCATCGCCCTCTTCAAATCCAGGCTACTCTTGCCCGGCTTCTTGCCCCGGTTCAATTTCTCGTATTTCGGCAACTTCTTTGTCCGTGTGAATGCCGCTATCAACCATGCTTGCTTGTCGTTCCGTTCCATCGTAGCTTCCATCGCAATCCGGCTTTGATACGGCGTCAACTGCCAAAATTCAACCGGGCTTAATCCCGCAACCACCGCCGAGCGATACGCCTGATCCAACCAGTCAGGGTCCGCTTTTTTTTTACATCGCCTTCAGGTATCGGAGCATCACCAAAGTACGCAAACTTCAAAGCCTCCTGAACATCGTTGGCAAAGGGTATCAGAGGAGGCGATAACTCCATGATCTTTTCCGGGGTCATCTCTTGGTGCTTCTCCCTCATTCCAGCGGACCCGACAAAGGCCACGGTTTCCGGCTCAAAGAGATTCGGATTGTCGCCGTACTTCTCCGCTACTTCTGCAAGAGCGGCCCAGGTGTAGCGGAGGGAGTAGGGCCTACCGTCAATTTTCGTAATCTTCAGACCGGTTATCATGAGAGTGTCAATGCTCCTACCCGGTGGATCGTGATCGAACCGCTTACCTTGTCATCGCCACTACCGGAATCAGAGATACCGACAATGTACCCGGTGAAGGTGTGAACTGCGTCATCCGAGTAGGTGAGCTTGAAGGTTTTAAGAGTCTTTGCGGCCCTCGCCGTTTCCACGGCCAGCAGTCCCGTGTCATCCGAGGTCCAGTTGACCGAGAAGGTCATCGCGCTACCGCGGGGAATCCCCGGCTTCTCTTCGGCCCTTGTTGATCCCAAAGCGGTATAGTCAATCATATTGTGGGTGTCGCCAGGAAGGTCCCAGTCGGTGATCGAACATATCTCGGTATAAGACTGCGGGGTCATCGTTGCGCTGTCGGTGTTGTCGGTAATAGTGAGAGCACTGGCATCAAGATCAATCGCAAACGTATTCGTTGTTACATGCGAGACCACATAGGTATTCCCGTTGATGTCCGCCGCATCATCCCCGGCGAAGCTTGCAGCCGCGACAACATCACCGTTTGACAAACCGTGCGCGGCGGCGGTTAGTATCATAGGATTGGTGAGGCTGATTTCCGTTATGGTTATAGCCCCACCCGTCCCGGTGTTCATCTCTAATTTGGTTCCCTGTGATTCCAGCATATCTACTGCCATTGTATTATCCTCCTTTGATTTTATATTGTGTACCAAACGCTGTAATCAGCTATTATCCGTAATGCATTAACTTCTGGTTCTTTTTGTTCAAAATCTGAAATAAACAATATGGAGCTAACGGTTACGCCCGCAACCGTTCCACTGTACCCTCCTAAAACTGACTTAACGGCTTTAGACAAGGCTCTAAGGTTAGAATAGCCAGCCTCACTGTTGGCAGTCTCTTGAACCCATAAATCAATTTGAACGCGAGGGTTTTCTTTCCCACTCGGCCCCCGAAGCGCATTTTCTCCACGCCCAAATATAGAATAAGCAATGAAGGGGTAAGTCGGGTTCTGCGGAATCTTGATAAATGGGCAGCACCTTGTAGTGATAGCTTTCACCGTTGCATCGTTTGTTAAAATGCTGTTGATTGCTTTCCCGATCATCTCAATCCCGCCCTTTGCCCCTTAGTCAATGTTCCCTTTGCTGCTTTTTTCGCCAACAACTTTGCCGACTTCTCCAGGGATTTCCATAGTTCCTCTTTCAGCATATTAAGACTTTTCATTTTGTTGTTATCCCACGCATTGCGCATGAAAGGTACAGGAGATGTAAACCCCCTATATGCACCACTCTTTGTAAATCTTGCAGTAGTTCCAAACTCTATCAAATGAGCGTGAGGAGCGGTCGAGCCTACATATACAGTCACCCGAGATTTATCAAATCGGCCCCGCTGTGACGCTTTTAGAGACGTTGAAACTTTTATTGTGTCCCTAAAGTGCTTTGATTTTGCATACTCTTTTGGCTTTGGTGCCCACGGAGCGTTATTCTTTGCATCTTCCGCAATAGGAGCCGCACACTTCTTTAGGGCATTGCGCACGACTGTCTTTTTCATGGAGAGCGTGGGAAGCTGTTCGAGGGCATCCATACACTCTTTCAGGCC
>JAQUQE010000040.1 GCA_028716225.1 Dehalococcoidales bacterium
GTGCCCACTGTTTGTCGTGTTTTGACGTTTCGGGTGCCAAGCCAATCAATTGCTGTAGCAGTGCCCAAAGCTGTTCCTCTTGGGCGCCAAGGCACCGGGCTTTTTCCATCGCGTTCTCTACGTCAATGAGGAATTGTCCGCGCCAGTTTTCTTTGTCCTGCATAGCTTGGTCCCTCACAGCCACCCGGATGGCTGGTACTCGAACACGATGGGTCCATGCGGGTTATGTTGTAGGTCGCCATAATGCGGTTCTTGTCCCTCTGCTGCCTCGCTGCCGTAGAACTGGTAGCTGTTCATGTTCTCGCATGCGACCAACAGTAAATCTTGCTCTCCGACGTCGGCTGGAACCCGCGTGATGGTGTGGCCGCAATTTGGGCACCGGATTTTCTTGGTTGCCCAACCGGCGGGACCGTTGGGGAAAAGAAGCGCAAGCTTAAAGCATAGGTCCCGCATCGGAATTTCGGGTAACAGCGGGGCAAGGGCTCGTGCCAAGATTGCGGTATAGTCAATGTAATATGCCTTGACGGTGAACAAGATGTGGTGGTCCGGTGCGTAGTCAACCTGGTGTTTGGGTGCATCGAAAATGTGCAGTCCCGTCCGACTCATGTGTAGAAACCCACGCTCGGCTTCGGTTTCGGCTTCCCGGACGCACCGCATGGGAGCGGGCAGCATTGCCCGGATCTTGGCGATGAAAGCTTTTCGCTCTTCCGGTCGGTCTAGCGTCGCTTCCAAATTGAATTCGTTACTCATGGTTATCTCTCCGTGATTGGCCGATCACTTGACCAGGCGTAGACCTTGACCCTTAGGTCCTGTGGCTGGTCGGGGTGGCGACGTCGTTTGGGTTACGCGGTGCTGGGCTGTCGCTAGGTCGTGGGCACAATTACGGCAAACGTAAACCGTGCCTCGTGTAAGGCGTCGGCCAAGAGAATCGTCGGGGCAACACCAACCCCACTCCCGCCGAAACTCTAGGCCGCAGCAACTACACTGTCGCCAGAATAATAGCGGGAACGTGCGGCGTACCGTTGTTCCTGCTGGTTGTCGTTGCATCACTAGCCTCTAGGCATACCATCTTTGTAAATGTGTTGCTTTAGCCTCTCGCGTACAATCCGGTCGGTCAATATGGCATGCTCTTCCGTGCGGCTGATAAATCTATCTTCAGCCCAATAACACTCATAAACACCGTACTCCACCTCGCCCTCAGGGTCAACCGTGCGGACGACACGATAATTCCAGTGGGTGAAGCCGTTCCACCGCTCACGTACTTTTTCGTACGCCGCCTTAATGTTTTCTGTCGCTTCCTTGGGGCGTTCGTCCGTCATGTTGTCCACCTGAAGGATATGTAGCTGATTTTGTCTTCATCGTCGCGTTGAATATATACAACGCAGGGATCCCAATGCACTTGGAAAATCGTTAATTTTGTGGTGGACGTACAGGTAGTACTACTGTTGAGGACGATGGTGGCGTACTGATCAGACAGGAAACACTCGTCATCGTAAACACGCGGCATACAGTACCTCTAGGATGGTTTTACAATCAAAACTCAGATTACTCTGTACGGCGTTCCGCGATCAACAGTTCCACCACTACCTCGGGGGTCTCGGCACACTCGGCGCAGACGAACCCTTTGGGGATATTGTAGCACCCATCCTGACGTTCGTCCTCCATCATGATGAAGGCTGGTTTTCGTAGCTCGTGACAAAAATGGCAACGACACGGTGACATGTCCTGTGCCTCGGTCGCGACCATGGTGCCGCCGATAAATGCCGCTGGTTTGCCCATCACCGTGATCATGGTGTGTACTCCTATGTTTGTTTCTTACGCCTTCGCCAATCAATCTTTCATCAAGGTCGTGACCAACGAGATGGCGGCTACGTCCTCTGCTGCTACGTGTGGTGCGTCCTTTTCTACGGCTACCTTGTGCTCGACCGCTTGTGACATTCTCGTCGCTTCCTCTTCGTTGCATTCAATGACGGTGATGTGCCCTTGGTGTCTAACGGTCAAGCTGGCCAACGTCTTGTCTTTTATGGGCATGACCAGTAGGGTTACGAGTATCGTGACGTCGGGATTTTCCCACCGCAACGCGACCACAAAACCGAAGGCGTCGATGTCGCGGCGTTCTAGGAACGTCCATGCACTCGGGCAGCGCCTAATGTTTTCGATCACCGCGTTAACGCATTCGTGGTCGTACACGGGCAACCTCCAGACTCTCTTATGCCTTCGACGGTGGTACGAAAATCAGGCGGCTGCACCGATGACGCCGCTTATATGTGTCTTCCTCCAGAGCCTCGACGTACCAGAATGTTGTTCCTTCCATCACCAATTCCAGGTCAAGCTCAGAAACCTGTGCGCGGTCGAAGTACACCAACGCATCGGTCTTGACGGTGTCGGAACCAAGGGAGTGAGCACGAATTACCGAGCCTTCTGCTCGCACCACGACAAACTGGGTGCGCTCCTCATAAAGTACCTGCACAACGTCGTTTCGGGCACGGAGGACCCTTAGCTCGTGGTCCAGGCAAAACGGTGCAGATCGTTTCTCTACCGAGGCGACGAGTTGCCGCAACTCGGGCAGTAGTTCGGGTGAACGAAGCAACGCCAGCACCTTGTCGGCCTGCTCGCGGTCGCTGTCGCGTTCTTTATCCGACAGCACGTCGTAATGGGTAATGAGCTGCTGTTTCCACCGTTCTGTTGAGTCTGCCGGGATCGTAAATGAGCCGTCTGGGTTATCGGTACCTTTGGTAAACAAATACCGCATCCAGTGGCTCCAGATGGCGTGCTGGATCGCGGCCAGCGCTTCCCGTAAATCCCCAGGGTTACGAACGTAGGTCATGCCGCTCATGATTTCTTCCCTTTCGGTGCGCGGAAAAGACGAAGAACTTCTTTCTGCGCCGCACGATACTCAGGTAGCGGTTTGTCCTCCATCATGGCTTTGACGCTGTCGTTGCGCCACGTTTTCTGACCCCGCAACAACCGATACAGTGGTGCCGCGTGGCAGGGGTAGAGGAAGAACTCGGTTGGTTTTCCGGGCGCACACTGCGGGATAAACAGGGCCGTCACGCCCATAAACTGGTGGGCGGTTTTGTGTTCCACCAGCACCAGGAACGACGACGCAAAATAACTGTCGTCCACCGTCAGGATATGGACATCCTTACGTCTCTTGGCCCAGTGTTCTATCGTGTCCATGAGTTCTCGGTTGGACAGCTTCCATTTTTCTGTTTCGACGTCCTTGAACTTGCGCTCCAGCGTATGCCACGTCCGGTGTAGTACTGTAGTTTCTTTGTGTACACCTTTTAGATAGCGTCTGTACGCCGTAACGGCCGCCTTGTCCATCGGGACGTCATGACGCACCCGACACTTTAGGCACAGGACTTCAGAGGTATCGAGACCAATGAGCGACACGACCCATCGGTGAGCACACGTCTTGGTTTTTGCTTTGATCGTCATTACAGCACCTTGACGCTTTCGCGCTCCTCTATCTTTGCAATGAATTGTTGTGTTGCCCAAAGGGTTTCGTCTTTATTTTCCAGCAGTACTTTTGCCTGCCGTTTCGTCAACCCCACGACCTTGGCGAAATGCAGCACAGACCATTTCCGCACAACCCACAGGTTGTCGTCCTCCATCATTTCGTCTACGGCTTGCCGCCACGCCGCCGCTCGATTCTTAAACGCGATGGCGTGGAGCAACACGTCGTCCAATTCTTTGGACTGTGTCGCGATTTCGCCGCGCCAGTGCCGCACTACCGAGTGCTTCAGCCCAGCGTGCTGTAGTAACCGCAGTAGATAGTGGTGGCGTAAAGCACCGGTCAAATGGGTCTGTATTTTGTCCACGTACTCTTTGCGTGAGTACGCCATGGCGACGTGCCCGACGCCCGCGTGTACGTACCGTAAGGTTTTACCGTCCGGGGGCGTCGCCGTTGTCGCGGCTCGCTTTGTCGTGTGGGCGGACAAAATCTTGCCGCTAGGCGTAAATGCAATCCAGATGGTTGCGGTTGCCATCACGTCCCTGCTTTGAAGTTGTAGACCGGTTTCCAGGTGTCCAGCACCTCGACAGTGTCGCCGATGTGGGCTAGGATTTCGTCCATGGGTTTGTAGGCGTCGGGCGCTTCGTCCAGGGTGCCGCGCCCCACACACGTGGTAAATATACCCTTCATGGCGGTTTCGTACTTCTCGACCGTGAGGCGCCGTTTGGCATCGCCCCGCCCCATCAGCCGACCGGCCCCGTGGGGTGCTGATTCGTTCCACTCGGTATTTCCTTTGCCACGACACAGCAGGGAACCGTCCCGCATGTTCATCGGGATCAAAAGCCGTTGTCTCTGGTGGGCCGCGACCGCACCCTTCCGCAGCATGGGATTCCCGTAGCCCAGTTCAATATAGTTGTGGACCAAGACATCGACACCCTTTAGCCACACGACCAACCGGTTGCCTTTGCGCCCCTTACAGGGATGGACTAGCCTGCCGATTTTTCGGTCGGTGTTGTAGGACCAGGGTTCTACTCGCGCGACATATCCCAGGTGTCCAAGGGTTTGGTTAATGTCCCGCGCGATAGTTTTGAGTCGTCGGGCCATGCATCACCACGTCGGCGGTTCTTTCCGCCGTCCCCAGAAATAGTCACAGTGTTCCTTAGAAAACCGGTTCATTTCTTTTCGCCACGCGCGATACTCTTCCTCACCGATGGGTCGACTGTCTATCAGTACCGTGGGGGTTCCTCGGAAACAATGTGCTGAGTGTATTGCAAAACATTTCGGGCGTTAAGCCTTCGACCTCACTGGCCATGCAGCTTGCCTGGAAATCGTCATCCTGGGCCGTATGGCTTGTGAACGCCCAATATATCGGTGGCATGACGCTCCTCCTACTCCCCAATCTACAGCGTTCCGATTAAAATGTCAAGACTTTTAGGAGATAGGGATTTTCTCGAACGACACCCGCAACCTAAGACCATACGCGTAGACCAAACGCGCCAGCCGTCGCACCGTAACGTCGGGATCTTCGGCCGCCAGAATTCTATTTAGTTCGGTCGTAAGGGTGACGTCCGGAACCGCATCGGCTAACGTGAGGGCGACGTGGGCAAGTGCTGCTTCTTCCTCGTACGCAGATGTGTGGGTGTAGTGGTCCAGCGTACCGCGTCGTTCTTTTGCACGGTCAAGCAGCCGTGCCAATGCCTTTTCGGGTAGAGGACCATGCTCGTCGTGGTGGCACCGTCTAGACTTTGGGTTCATCGCTCTTCCCTATTCTTCAGCCACTCGGCCAGTTGCTCTTTGATGATCTCTTCTGGTGTGCTATCTTGCTGAACCATCATCGCTTCCTCCAAGCACCAACCCGCAAAGTCCACTAACCACTGGTTTGGTCCCTCTTCCATCTCGTCGCAGAGCGTGTACACACTACTTACTAGATCACCAAGTTCTGGGTGATGGTGGGGCATGGGTCACCTCGTTACGTATTGGCCACAGCGTCCTAGCCACGGCACCACACACTTCGGCACGAAGCGTTCTGCAGAACCGTGCCTCGCTAGCTCTTTTACCAGCGACGAACTGACGAATGAATTGTCCTCCGTGGTGGGCAACAGCACAACCTCTAGTTCGGGGCAGAGACACCTGGTCACGTGGGCGAACTGGAACTCATATTCAAAATCCGTGATGGTGCGGAGCCCTCGAACAATGACGGTGGCGTCGATAGACCTGGCGTAATCGGTGACGAGTCCAGCAAAAGAATGCACCGTGATGCCCGATAACCCTACTTCACCACACGCCTGCTGCACCATGCGGACGCGCTCATTTTCCTCGAAGGTGTAGCGTTTGGCCGAGTTGACGCCAACGCCTACGTACAGGGTATCGAAAAGTTGTGCAGCACGTCGAATGATGTCCACGTGCCCGTTGGTGATGGGATCAAACGAGCCTGGGTAGATGGCACACGGTGTCATGGTTGTCCTTTTAGAAAGTCGTCATCTAAAGCACGCGTCCAATCACCATGCCGGTCTTTGACGACACGCAGGTTCGGCATAGACGGTAGCAAGTCGGCGACGGATCGATACATGTCATTATCTTTGTTGTGGGGAAAGAATACAAAGTACAGGTAGCCGCCCGGCTCTACCGCAATGTTCTTGGCCGACACTACCAAGAAGTCCCCGCGCTCAAATCCTTTTGGTCTGGGCGGAACCACCAGGGCGTCCGCACCAGTACACTCCAAGATCGCATCAGCTTTTTCCAAAAGCCGTATGGAGCCGTTCTTTCCATCGCGACTGTGGAAAATTGACACGTCCTTACCAACGAAAACTAGCTCAGCACCCTTGTACTCTTCGTAATTAATGCGACGCGGTGGAATGTTTAGATGCTCCACCAGTGCCGTGAGGTTCTCCCGTGCCTTGGCCTCGAAGCAGTCGTGGAAATAATCTGTGCGATAAATCTTGGGACGGTCCAAAAGGTACTGAAGGAACCGGGCTCTAGCCTCGCGGTATTGAGCCATTGGAACGTGTTGGTACTCTAGGGCAATTTGACTCTCGTACTCAGCAAATCGCTTTGGCTCTGCGCCCAAGATCGCGAGATCGATGTCGGCTATAATGTCGGTGAAATGGGTATCCTGATTTTTGCGTAGCTCAGTTGTGTGATCCGTCGCCATGATCAAAGCTGAGATAAATAGATGTACCTCATGGCTATCATGGTAGGTAGTCCAAAACGCATAAGCAGCACTCAGGCGTTCGTTGCTGATGGCTTTGAAGTTTATCTGGTAGACGATGTCGTGCCACCAGATTGCTGCTTCTATCTTTTGTCGCCAATCCTCGACCATTCTGTTTGGCAGATTGTTAGCGCAATAAGCATCGAACAACTCCAAACACTCGATAATGTGCTGGGCCGTGTGGTAATGGCGGTGCGGTTCTTGATACGCGGCTTCTATATCTCGCCACAGACGTTCTTTTACGTCAGTGGCACAGCCGAAAGTGTCGAGCAAAGCAAGAAAACGATCTCGGTGTTGGTCCGTGAAGTTCATGATGGTGACTCCTCAGTTTAATCTTCGTGCACACAGCCCATTTTGTCGTCAATGATAGGGCGGTTTCTATTCTGCGTGGCGAAAAACTCAGCGGCTTCCATTTCGGTCAACTCTCTGAACTGGGTACGCCCGCCCGCTCCTACCGTTAGACTAAACGGAATGCGTGTCTTTAGTGACAGGCGTGCATGCACTTTAGATATGACGGAAGCGACACCAGCAGGATCCGACATTGCGGCATCCGTGACGCCGATCAGTCCAAACTCGTAGTCCAGAGCGGCGAACAAAAAGTCTCGGGGGTTCTTGGTTATGAAGATACGATCAGTCAAGAGGTCCTGAATAATCTGATCGTCCGGCATCCCTGGCGGCACCCGGCGAACGCGGAAGTTACGCTCTACCAAGAAGCGTTCTAGGTCAAGCACGTTTTCGTCTAGGTACAACGTGCCTTTACTCATACCGGTTCTAAACATAACAACTCCTGCGGTTTTTGTCTACTATCATCTTTTCAAATTTGCGTCGGCCCAGGCGTAAATCTTTGCCCAAAAAGCATCTTTCCCTGCGTCAGTATCGGCAGTCGTCAACCAATTTTGTATTTTCTTGGTATTGTGTCCGACGACATCACCGAATACACCTAAGAAATGCTGAACCGCTGCATCGCGGAGTTTGTCGTCGTAGTGGTTGACGCGATCTTCGATTTCTTGTAGAGCGCGGAGTTTTCCTGCATTGCTTATTTTAGCTTTATGCAACAAAACATCTTTTGTCTTAACGATATGTATTTCGTATTCATTCGTCCAGTGTTTCAAAAGATAGTGAGTGAAGCCGTAAAGTTTTAACAACGATAGTAAATAATGGTGGTTTAGTGCTGCGACAAGCTGTTCCTCCAGCTTATCTAGCAATTCTGTTCTTGTGTAGGCAAACGCAACTCTATAGTTGGACATACTGCACCTCCAGTAACAGATTAATGGATAATGACTAAAATGTCAAGCAGTACACCACACCTTATCAGGCACTGTGCCGTCGCGTTGTCCCTGCTCCAATAGTTTTACACACTCTTGGTCCTCTGGACAAGGATTTTCTTCCGAGATAGAAAAGCCACAATCGATCCAGTGCATCGTAACCAACAGTTCCGTATTGGGACCGAACAGCGCCTTCGCTAATTTTGCCATGTCGCTGTAGGTTACGCCGCTCTTGCCCAGACAGATGCCTGTGAGGTACTGAACCGACAAGTTGCTCTTGGCCGAAATTTCCTCCAGCGTCATGGTTTGGGTCACGAGCCACTGGAGCAAACGATACCGAACCTGTTGGTTGGCGTAACGATGGTCCACGACGAAGTATTTTGTGCCGCTAAGTTTGTCGTAGAGTTTAAGGACGTCCCCAATGGGCTTGTACTCATCACGCCGCATAAATTCAGTCGGCACGCCAAGGGCCTTGAGCTTGACGACACAACCAGCACACTGCTCGTCCGTTCCTTGTCCCTCACAAGGGGTCTGGTCCACAGGACAAATGGTTTCAGTGGTACCGGGTGGTCGTTCGTTTAGCATTTTATTTGCCCCAAGTTCGTGAGAAAAGCGTGTTCTCGCTCCTCTTGTGCTTTTACGATTCTGGCCATACGGTCGGCACTAAGGTTCAGCACCAACAGCATGAGGAGTTCTTCTCGTGGAACGTCGGTGTAAGGTTCGATCCACCACTTATTAATCTTTACCCCTAATGGCTCGATCACGTTACGCCTTCTTTGACTTTTCTTTTTTGTAGGCATCTTGTAGTTCTGCAATAAACGGCAAGAGCCCACGCTGATGCTCGGGCCAGTTGGTAGGTGCGTCAGTTCCATCGGTGCAGAAATACCGAAACAAGCCTTCCAGTGTATCACAATTTACGTCTTGTTTGTCCGGATTAAAAGAAAACTCATTAATCTTTTGCTCAACGTCTGGTACCGCTGCGATAAACCGAATGATACCATGCGGGTCTGCGCCGTCGGCTGGGCAATAAACCGCCGCTACGCTACGGAAAATATTTCCGGGACATTGATGGCTGTGGAACAGGTAATCGTACCAATCGTGTTCATAATTCTTTGGTCGTGTGTAACCCTTGACTACAAGGTACAGATCTCGGAAGCGAAACAGGCAGACTATGGGCTCGCGGTCAGACTCCACGATTTTAGTTATCTCGATGGCGTCGCCCACGACTTTACCGAAAAACTCGTGGTTGCACTCATGACAACGCCACGGCCCAAAATTGTACGAGGCGTTTTGGAACAAACCCTCTACTTGATGTTCGCTTTGTCCACAATGCGGGCAATGGATAAATCGCTTGGTACAGATGGTGGCTTGCATAGTTACGTGTCCTTTTGTACTACGATTTCCTCTTCTACCTCGCGCCAATAGCGTTTGGTGCGGTCTCGCCAAGCCAAATACTTTAGTCGCTTGAGCCAGTTGCCTGGTATGTAGTCGACGCCATCACGCCGGGAGTAAAAATCCTGCTTGGTTGTTTTGCTTCGTATCCTATGCTTATGTTTTCTTGGCAAGGAACGTCTCAAAGTTAATATCGTGGTTCGTAGTCCCGACGTAGTTGTGCAAAAGTTAACTCGCGTTCATTTCTATGGTCCATCGCTATGTAGTTAGCTTTATACTCCACGGGATTAACCACCACGGTTTCGTAGTTCTGTCGAATGCCGCAAACGAATACCCCGACCATGGGATCTGCACGACTACGCCACTCTGAGCATAGCTCTGGAACTACTGTGCGGTGCCCGCATTTTTCGCAAACCACACCTTGGGGTGCTTTATCTATGGTCATCACGCCTCCTGTATTTCGGCTCGGACCTGCATAAGCAACCGACCCAGCAGGTTCTTACCCTTGTCTTTACACCTAGCACAACCGCACGAGCCCCACTGGTTATCGTGCCAGGAGTTGCCCTCCACGAGCTTCTGGGTGCCGGTCGCGAGCAGGAGTTCCCGTAGGTCCGGCGCTTGGAACTTCTGGCGCAGCAACCCTAACATGACGTCGGCCTTGTGCTGGTCCCAACCCTTCCGCA
>JAQUQE010000041.1 GCA_028716225.1 Dehalococcoidales bacterium
CACGGTGTATCAGGACTTCTCCCTCATCACCGTCAACGTCAAGGCTTTCCACCGCCAGCCGGTAACCATCGGCACTGACCAGCGTCAATTTGCCGTCTTTCACCCGCATCAGGACACATTGTAAAACAGGGCGATTGTCCTCGGTGGCGGTAAACGGCAATACCCTTGACAGGGCTTCCGCCAGTTCAATTGCGCCGAGATTGGGGCTGACAGTATTGCGGGGACTGACACGGACATCGCACATGGTGAGCGGGGTTTTATCCCCTATCCATGCCATGTCCTCAAGGTGGCTGATGTTAGCTCCACAGATGACCTTCAGCCTCTTGCCGGTGACCTGCGTCTCGCTAGCATCACCGTTGGCGGGTATCACCTTGACGATGTTTGACCCGCCGAGTGCTTTCAGGTAACCGAGTAAGCCTTTCCGCCCGATGGTGAAGTCCAAGAGCATCACCCTTTCGGCTAATGCCCTTGACAGGGCGTTGACCAGTACCGCCTTGTGCGTTACGAAGCCTGAACCTGAACGCTTGCCCTCAATATTCAGTTGTTCTATTTGACTAACCCCCTTTTGGCTATCCGGTCAGTGGGCAAGGCTACCGGCTTCACCGAGTAGTAAGCTGTCCGGTAACCCGCAACTCGCTGGCATTACCGGTGCTCCCACTATATTAGTTGCGGATTGCAGGGCTAATTGCGACATCCTGAAACAGTCTTTTTTGTTCCCGTTGCCGGAAACGTTCAATATACTTTTGTTCCGCCTTCTCAAGCGGTGTTCCTTCCATACGTTTGAAAGCTATGTTAATAAGTCGGTCAGGACAGCCTAGCAGGAATGTTTTGGCATCTGCCCAGGCTTCCAGGTCTAGGGCTTTATCATCGGCAATCAGGTTGCCCAGGTCGGTTGTGTTGCCTTCGGCGTCTATCACCGGCTTGTCAAGGCTCTCAAGGCTGATAGCTTTGGGGCAATTGCCATATAGATAGTTCTCTTTACAAACTCGGCGTTGCGCCTTGCTACAGTTACCGCAGGTCAAGCCGTTGGTATATTTGTAATGACTTCGCCAGTAAAGGGCGACTGTCCGGCTGGCAATCCGGTACATTCCGGCTTCGGTGAAGGGCTTGTGTCCGTTGTTACGCTCCACATCGGCAAGGGTCATTATTATATCGTGGAGCACGTCTCCCTTGTCCTGTTCCCTTACCTTACCGGAAAATCGGGAAGCTATGCGGTAGTAGGTCAGGTATTCGCCGGTGAGCTGGTCGTATCCGTTGCCGGACACGACTTGTTTTCTTTGCTGTCTTGACCTAGACTTCAGGTGGCGGGGCTTTGACGTGGCGATTATACAGCTTGCCGGCTTATGGCACCACGGGCAAACGCCCTGCCTCTCTTTGAGCATCCAGACCTTATGACACCGGTTACAATAGCCTTGTGGTACGTTTCCGCCGTCTGGTGCTACAGCTACGCTTGAACTCATATTACCCCCTTTCAAAGAGGGCAAGCGTTCACGTTGAGGCTTCTCATATTCAGTTGTTAAAGTGCATGTTTCTCGCTTCATCATCCAACAAAAAGTCAAATTGAGATATATCAAGAAAGCGCTATATTATCTCTCTCCGGGAGGGGTAATCGGGAAAAACAAAATAAATAAAGAAGACTCTCAGACGGTAGTCTTAGAATATACATGATCGAGCAATTAGCCGAGGTTATTATTTAAACATCTCAGCTATCCTTTCGTGATAAAAAAATAAAAAAATCTATCGATGCCATTGACAAATAGAGAAACTCGTGATAAAATACGGTATATGGTTACCGTTAACCAAGTGCCGTATAATAAGTATTAGGTGCCGTAGAGATGGATACTCAAGGCATAATTGCCGAAAAAATACAAAGTGGTCTACCCCCGCTTGATCAACTTCTACAAGGGTTGCGTTTTGGGGATAATGTAGTCTGGCAGGTTGACCGTCTCGAAGACTATCCCTACTTTGCGAAGCCGTTTGTTGAGCAAGCGATTAAAGATGGCTTTGACTGCATTTACTTACGCTTCGCTTCCCATACCGCAATTCTTGAGCCACAACCAGGTCTAACGATTATAAAAGTTAACCCTGTACCTGGGTTCGACTATTTCACCGGTGAGGTGCATCGAATAATCGAGGAACGCGGAGGAAAGGCTTTTTACATATTTGATAACCTTTCTGATTTAGTGGATGAGTGGGCTACTGATGAACTGTTGGCTAACTTCTTTCAGATAACCTGTCCTTATCTTTTTAAAGTAGATGCCGTGGCATACTTTGCTCTTAGGCGTGGACAGCATGGGCACAATGCCATAGCCCGCATACGTGATACTACTCAGGTACTAATTGATGTTTACCACGTCGGTGGTAATACTTACGTCCAGCCATTAAAAGCGTCGGATCGTTATTCCCAACAAATGTTTTTACCTCACCTAATCACTGCTGATGGTTGGGAATCTGTCTCGAGTAGTGGTGATGCAGCAAAGATATTGTCAACTGCCATCAAAAGGCCGGTTAATGTTAGCTCTGAGTCAATCGCCCCGTGGGATACCGTGTATCGTAAGCTGCTACAAGACACTGATGATACGCTGGCGCTAAAGGAAGAACTATCACGAATGATGATTGGTAATCATAAGAAGCTGGTACAACTATCCGATCGCTATCTAACATTGGATGATCTGCTACAGGTACGAGACCGCCTTATTGGTTCAGGGCGAATCGGTGGAAAAGCAGCCGGCATGCTGCTGGCAAGGAGTGTTCTGTTTTCAGAGAAAGGTCGGACTGACTTTTCGCAGGTGTTGGAAGAACATGACTCCTTTTATGTAGGCTCAGACGTCTTCTTTACCTTCCTGGTGAACAATGATCTCTTCCAACTTAGGCTGGAACTAACAAAAACAGGCAGGATATCGCGGGATGAATTCGACAAATTAGAACAAAGATTTCTTGAAGGCAAGTTCGCAGAAGAAACGATGGAACAGTTCCGGGGCATGATTGATTACTACGGGCAGGCGCCCATAATTGTCCGCTCGTCAAGTCTTCTTGAGGATGGTTTTACGGATGCCTTTGCTGGTAAGTATCGGAGTGAGTTCTGCGCTAACCAGGGAAGCCCTGAAGAACGTTTAGAGGCGTTCTTAAAGGCAATCAAACTGGTTTATGCGAGTGCCTTAAACCCCGATGCTCTCGCCTATCGTCATAGGCGGGGATTGGGTGAAGGCGACGAACAGATGGCAATCCTCGTACAGCGGGTCTCCGGTATACCTTACAAGCAATACTTCTTCCCGAGCCTGGCTGGGGTGGCCTTTTCCCGCAATCTGTATGCTTGGACCGACCGCATTGACCCCCAAAAAGGCATGATAAGACTGGTGTTCGGTCTGGGAACTCGGGCTGTTAACCGCGTCAGTGGCGATTATCCCAGAATGATAGCTGTGAGCCATCCCCAAATCAGGCCTGAGACTGGCATGGAAGTAGCCAAGTACTCCCAACGGATGGTGGACGTTCTCAATCTTGAAGATAATGCCCTTGTGACTAAACCTTTCGTTGAAGTCATTGAGGGAGATAAATACCCTATTCTAAACTTGCTGACATCCGAAATGGCCGATGGTTACCTGCGTGACTGGTTTGTGACCTCACCGGGCAGCTCGGGTAAGAACTTGATCTTAACCTTTAACAATCTAATAAATCAAACTGCGCTGGTCAATATAATTGGGGAGATGATAAGCAAGCTGGAAAAAGCCTGGGGGCAGCCGGTAGATATTGAATTTACAGCCTATATCGACAGTGAGAAAAAAGTGAGGGTCAACTTGCTGCAATGTCGAACATTACGCGTGCCTACGCTAGTGGGCACAAGGGTTAGTATCCCAGAGAAACTGGAAAGAGAGCGTGTTCTTTTCCGCTCTAGTCGGGCGATAAATGCAGGGATGGTTGACGATATCGGCTACATTATCTACATTGACCCGAAGAAATATGCTGAAGTGGCGACAATAGATGATAAGAAGACTTTGGGACGAGTGATTGGCAAGTTGAACAATCACCTGCGTCAGAAGGGGCACAAGGTCATGATGATGGGGCCAGGACGATGGGGTAGTAATAATATCGAGCTTGGTGTGAATGTAGGCTATGCAGACATTGATAACACCGCCGTCCTGGTAGAAGTTGCCCGTGAAAAGGCTGGCCACACCCCGGAAGTCTCCTACGGCACCCACTTCTTTCAAGATTTAGTCGAGTCTAACATACTTTACCTTCCAGTTTATCCCGACGAAGCTGCTGCTGATTTTAACACCGAGTTCTTTTCCCAGTCACCTAATCTACTAAAGAACTTAATGCCAGAACTAAGCAATTTTGACAACATTGTTCACCTGATTGACGTGCCAATAGCTACAGATGGCGCTTTAGCTAAAGTCATAGTTAGCCCGCAGACTCGTAAGGCCATCTGCTTCTTGGATAGAAGCGTAGTATCGAATACTAATAATGGAAAGAGAGGGAAAGGAAAATGAATCTGCAAAGACCAAACTCTGATGAGGCTACAAGGACTGCCAACCGCTCCCGAAGCGTATCACCTGCAAGCGGCATATGCTCACGGTGTATCGATGGGTGTACCGGAAACTGCGAAGTGTTCAAGGCAACCTTTCGCAGCAGGGAGCTGCTCTATCCTGGACCCTTCGGTGATATTACCGCCGGCGGAGACAAGGACTATCCTGTTGATTATTCACACTTAAATATACAGGGGTATGCCTTGGGAGCCAAGGGCTTACCAGATAATGTTGCCGGGGACTCGGATTCCGCTATTTTCCCGGCAGTAAAAACTGAGACTGAGTATGGTTGGGATAAGAAGGTCAGGATGTGCCTGCCGGTATTTACCGGTGCCCTCGGTTCTACCGAGATTGCCCGCAAGAACTGGGAGCACTTCGCTGTTGGCGCTGCCCTTAGCGGTATAACGCTTGTCTGCGGCGAAAATGTGTGTGGCATTGACCCTCAGCTTGAATTGGATAGTCATGGCAAGATTACTTCCGCGCCGGATATGGACCGCCGCATTGAAATCTATCGGCGTTATCACCGTGGGTATGGTGAAATTCTGGTGCAAATGAATGTTGAGGATACTAGGTTGGGGGTAGCTGAGTATGTAAGCCAGAAGCACGGGCTGGATACCATTGAGCTAAAATGGGGGCAAGGCGCTAAATGTATCGGTGGTGAGATTAAGGTTAATAGCCTAGAGCGGGCCCTGGAGCTGCAAAGACGCGGTTATATCGTCACCCCTGATCCTTCACACCCCCTCAGCCAGGCAAGTTTTAAGGATGGCTCACTGAAAGAATTTGAGCGTCACAGCCGCCTCGGCTTCATTGATGAAGAAAGCTTCTATGCCGAAATAGAGCGATTAAGGAATCTGGGCTTTAAGCGTATTACCTTGAAAACGGGAGCCTATGGTCTACGTGAATTGGCCATGGCGATAAGATGGGGCTCAAGAGCAAAAATTGACCTGTTGACCATAGATGGTGCTGGCGGTGGTACCGGAATGAGTCCCTGGCGCATGATGGAGGAATGGGGTATGCCCAGTCTCTATCTTCATGCCGCTGCTTATGATTTCTGTGAGAGACTGGCTAACCGGGGTGAGCGGGTACCCGATATCGCCTTTGGTGGCGGATTCAGCAGCGAGGATGGTGTTTTCAAGGCGCTGGCTCTGGGTGCACCCTTTACCAAAGCGGTATGCATGGGTCGGGCGCTTATGATCCCGGGCATGGTGGGGAAGAACATTGCGCTATGGCTTAAGGATGGCAAGTTGCCCAATACCGTTAGCCAGTTCGGGTCAACACCGGAGGAAATATTTGTCTGTTACGAAGAGATTAAGGATTTAGTCGGCCCTGAAGAAATGAAGAATATCCCACTCGGTGCTTTAGGCATATATAGCTACAGTGAAAAGCTGCGGGTAGGCCTCCAGCAGATAATGGCCGGAGCCAGGTGTTTCAGCTTGCCGGCAATCAGCCGTAACGACCTTATGTCACTAACCGATGAGTGTGCCAGGGTCACTAGCATACCTTACCTGATGAATGCCTATAGAGAAGAGGCGATAGATATTCTAGAGGATCGTTATAACGGGCATAGTGACCGCGATGCCATAGGTTCGCTGCTTAGCTATATGGGAACTTCTCGCAGGGTTAGAACATATGAATAATTATCATACCTAAAATTTTTTAACTACCTCAAAGTATGACGGGGCACCTCAGGTGCCCCGTCATACTTTGTACGCACTGTCTAGCGGTATATGGACAGTTTGACAGTGCGTTCTGATTTTCTCTATAATTATTTCGGCAGACGGTTGCCACTCGCCGGAGGTTCTAATGGGGTTTGAAACTCAAGATGTTGAGCGTAAAGTGTTGGCGATCCTAAATGCGTTAGGAGACTCCCAAGAAGCGGTAGGGTCTACGATTATTGCCAAGCGGTTGAAGGGCATGGGTATTGAACTCAGCGAACGGGCTGTAAGATATCATCTCAGGCTTATGGACGAAAGGGGATTCACCCGCCTTCTAGGTAGAAGAGATGGCAGAATAATAACAGAGCTCGGGCAAAATGAGCTAAAAAAGGCCATGGTTACCCACAAAGTGGGTTTTGCTTTATCAAGGATTGAGGTGCTTGCCTTCCGAACCGATATTGACTTGGATAAACGTATTGGTCACATACCAGCCAACGTCTCTTTTTTCCGAAAGGAAGATTTCAATAAGGCAATGAAGATAATGAAGCCCATTTTCCAAGCGGGGCTTTGCGTTAGTGACTTGGTGGCGGTAGCCAGTGAGGGACAATCTATAGGTGATCTCGTAGTTCCCGAAGGTGAAGTAGCCTTGGCTACAGTTTGCAGTATCGTGGTTAATGGCACTTTATTAAAAGCCGGTGTACCAATCGACTCAAAATTCGGTGGCATATTGCAGATAAGAAATCGTAACCCCCTCCGTTTTATTGAAATCATTCACTACGCCGGCAGTTCTCTTGATCCTACAGAGATATTCATCAGAGCTAATATGACATCTGTTATCGAGACAGCCAAAGATGGAAACGGTGAGATATTGGCAAACTATCGGGAGATACCTGCTATCTGCAGACCTCTGGCTGAAGAAGTAGTAGCCAAACTTAAGGATGCCGGCATCGGAGGTATCCTGTTAATGGGAAACGTTAGTGAGCCGGTTTGCGAAATCCCTATAGAAATAAACCAGGTAGGAGTTATTCTAATCGGCGGTTTGAATCCAGTAGCGGCGGCTGCGGAGGCAGGAATAATTAGTGAAAGCCATGCAATGAGTACTATCATAGACTATCAGACTCTGGTGAAAGTCACTGAGGTTTAATGATGAAAGAAATCAGAATAATACCCTGTCTTGATATAAAGGACGGAAGAGTAGTCAAGGGAGTAAATTTTACCAATCTACGTGACGCACGCGACCCAGTGGAGGCGGCCACAGCTTATTGCCAGGAGGGGGCTGATGAACTCGTTTTCCTTGACATCTTCGCTACCGTGCAGAACCGAAAGACAAGGTTGGAATGGGTGAAGAGAGTGGCCGACGTGGTTACGGTACCGTTTGCCGTGGGCGGTGGCATTGCCAGCATAGACGATATGAACAGCCTGTTCGATATAGGTGTCAATAAAGTCTCGATTAACACGGCAGCAGTCAGGAACCCACAGCTAGTAAAAGATGCTTCTAAGAAATTCGGCAGCGATAAGCTGGTTGTGGCTGTCGACGGTCGGAAAAATCCGCCGGGAGGCAAATTGCCCAGGCTGGAGGTCGTGGTCAGAAGCGGTGAAGAGGGCGCCGGCATTGATATCATAGAGTGGGCGAAGAAGGTAGAAGACTTGGGGGCTGGTGAGATTCTTCTTACCAGCAAGGATGCCGACGGCACTAAAGTCGGCTACGATATTGAGATGACCAGTGCGGTAGCAGAGGCAGTAAAAATACCAGTTATAGCTTCTGGAGGCGCCGGTACGCTGGAGCATCTCTATGAAGCTGTCACAATTGGAAAGGCATCAGCAGTATTGGCCGCTTCGATATTTCACTTTGGGGAAATACGGATAACAGCAGCCAAGGCGTACCTCAAGAGTAAAGGAATAAAAATAAAAGACTAGCTGAGGTATTATTTTCATTACTACTAAAGATAATCGAATATTAGGTAATAGAAACAAAGAAGATATTTCTTAACGATAATGTAGAAGGAGAAGGAAAAATATGACAGGCATCAATCCATTTGAAGTCGCAAAGCGTCAGATAGACGCTTGCGCAGATATTCTAAAACTATCTCCCAATGTGACAGCAATGCTAAAGGCCCCGATGCGGGAACTCCATGTAGCGCTCCCCGTAAGAATGGATGATGGCTCTGTCAAAGTATTCCAGGGATTTAGGGTCCAGTATAATGATGCCAAAGGGCCTACTAAAGGTGGCATCAGATTCCATCCTGATGAAACTATCGATACTGTCCGCGCACTAGCCTCGTGGATGACATGGAAATGCGCTCTGCTTGATTTGCCGCTTGGAGGAGGAAAAGGCGGTGTTATCTGCAACCCTAAGGAAATGTCCCCTGGCGAACTTGAGCGTTTAAGCAGAGCTTATATGCGGGCAGTATTCCAGTTCGTAGGGCCGGAAAGAGATATTCCGGCACCAGACGTATACACAACTCCCCAGATCATGGCATGGATGATGGATGAGTATTCAGTTATTTCAGGAAAGCCCCAGTTTGGGGTTATTACGGGTAAGCCGCTATCTATAGGCGGATCTCCCGGGCGAGGTGATGCTACAGCCCGAGGCGGTATGTTTACTATCCGTGAAGCCGCTAAGACACTTGGTATTGATTTGAGCAAGGCTAAAGTGGCTGTGCAAGGCTATGGAAATGCCGGTTACCATGCGGCACGACTATGCAGCGAGCTTTTCGGATCATCAATTGCAGCTTTATGTGACAGTAAAGGTGGAGTCTGCTGCACAACTGGGGTTGATTTTGCGGCAGCTTATACCTGTAAGAATCAGACTGGCTCAGTGTGTAATTTGCCGGGTATGGAGCCTATTTCAAACGAGGAACTCCTGGAACTCGACGTAGATATTCTTATTCCAGCAGCTATAGAAAATATCATAACCGAAAAAAATGCCGGGAAAATTAAAGCAAAGATTATTGCTGAGTTAGCCAACGGACCAACTACCCCGGAAGCCGATGATATTTTATATAAAAATGGAGTGCATGTGATACCAGATTTCCTGTGTAACGCCGGTGGTGTTACTGTCTCATATTTTGAGATGGTACAGAATTTCTATATGTATACATGGGAAGAGGCAGAAGTTTATGAGCGTCTAGACAAAAAGATGACTGCGGCATATCATTCAGTATTGAATACCAGCCAGGAATACAAGATAAACATGCGACAGGCAGCGTATGTGCGGGCTGTTGAGCGTGTAGTGGAAGCGATGAAGCTTCGTGGCTGGGTCTAGCCTAATATTAAGTAAAAAATGTAGGTGAGTAGACTATGCTTATGGAAAATACAGAGCGCCCCTCAGACAAGCCATTATCACCAGAGAAGGAACTGATGCATTTCAAAGCGGTAGTCAGGAGTGTAATGCTTGATGCTTCTAAGGTTCTTGCCAATATAGAACTTCTTGTTCACGGAACGGAAGTAGAAGAGCAGATGTCTTTATTGGATCATTACCTGGATTATACACGAAGACTATGCGAAAGAAACGTCCCGAAAGTTGGTGATAAAGAAACAGAGTAATAATAAGATATTATTAACCAAAAGGGGGAAAATAGAGAATGACTTGGGAAATCCAAGTCATTCTTCTTTGGCTACATTAACTCATTTAGTTAACCACGAAGAAATCTTCTCTCGACAGATTACCTGTATAACTCACCATGAGCCTGGGCTCACAACCCGGAGGTGAAAACTCTTGCCCCACCCGTGCTCCTGTGCCATGCTTCGAAGAAAGATCAAAGGAGGACGCATGGCAACCAAGGTTCGGGAAGTCGCAT
>JAQUQE010000042.1:0-4107 GCA_028716225.1 Dehalococcoidales bacterium
GCCGAGGCCCGCATGAGTGGTACCCGGGAAAAGGCAGCCACCAGCATAAAAGGTTACCGGGAGACGTGGCGCCGCTTTCTGGCTTTTGTCGGCAGTAATAAAACATTTACTACACTCGATGTCGATCGCTACTTCGCGAAGCGCCGGAAAGACGGAATAAGTAAAAACACCCAACGCACCGAGTTTTTCCAGATCAAGGCTTTAGCTGTTTGCAATAAATTGGAGTGGCCGTATACCAAGTATGATGTTCCCCAGGTAAAAGAAAAGACCAGTACCCCCACACTTAACCCGGACGACCTGGAGCAAATAATACTCAATCAACACCTTTATACCGATACTGAAAGGTTTTACCTGGCGATCGCCACTGTTTTCGGCTGCCGCCGCGAAGCCATGGCCCAGATGATAAAAAGGGATTACGACGATACAACCATCCTCATCCGGGGAGTCCATGGCAGTGATACCGTCAAACACGCAATTCCGGATGTTATCCGGCCTATCCTGGATAACTGCTGGTCCGGCAATCACGGAATCGATGCTTTATCCCTCATCTTCCGGCGGATCGCCAAGAAGAGCGGACTAAAAATAGAAAAGGGATTCGGCTGGCACTCGATCCGCCGCTGCGTGACTTCCGTTATGAGCTATGTTCTGCCGGCTAACGGACTCGCTCCGTCCCTGTGGGCGCAGTACGCCGGCTGGGCCGGGGAGGTAACCGGCGCCACTTTCATGGGGTCCGCCATGATGGGACACTATACCCACCCGGAGGTCCTTAACTCCGACTATATGAGAAAATTGAACGTTCTTACCGGGGAAACGCACGACAACGATCCCTACTGGATAGACCACTCAATTTATCTTGTCCACCCGCTGTTAAAGACCTGGGAGCAGGCGTTGAAAAAGCACCCTGTTGTTAAGGACGAATAAAAACCGGTCAAAAACATCCAAATAAAGATAATTTTTAATAAAATAGGAGAAGAAACTATGCAAACAGTTGAAGTAATCTGCCATGAAAGCGCAGGTAAATGGATTTTCGAATTTAAAGATACTATAATCCTGGGCTCTTTACCGGACGGAAGTCTAAAGGTGCATGTCCATAAGCCTCAAAAAGATGGCAAATGCGTCTGTATCGAGAGAGTTTTAGCCCCAAACGAGATCAAATCCTTCATGGTAGCTCTGGTAAAACAGGTAACAGAAGGTATAGCAGAGCTGCCTTAATACCTCTTAAACCCCACTTTTCACCACTTTACCGGCCCGGAAAACAACCAGGGCCGGTTTCTTCATAATGAACAAATGATACCCCTCAATCTATCAAACAAAGTAGGTTTTTCGTTGCCCTGGTATTTTTGGCTTTCCGGCGGTACTCCGGCGATATTCCGGCGGTATTACCACGCATGAGCAAATTGGCACTTGACAAAATACGGATTAACTATTATGCTTAAATAGGCTCAATATCAACACTATTGTAATAGCGTGTAGCACCTAGTTAATATCTAGGCATAGCACCGGAAACACACCGGAAACGCTATAAATCGAGCCTGAGACGGACATTAAAAAATAACGGTTACTGGTCAACCAGTTTAGGCTTAAACTAGCACCAGCACGGCAAAATTAGAGCTTATAGGCGTATAGCCGAACGCTCCCTTGTCTTAACCGTTTATAAGTACACACCTAGCTTGAAAGTATCTCATACGCATAGTATCAAATTTTAAAAGTGAGGTAAATTGAGATTATGAATAAGGGATACATCGCAAGCCTGTTAAAGCCGTTGTCAACCAAAACGGCAGGACGTAAAAGCTGGGGAATTGATCTCGAAACGGTCATAGTTCCGTTTTTTGTTGCGACAAACGCAACCGGAGATACTCAGATTGAGCGTGAAGCGTTAGGTTGTCCGCTCCGACTGGCTTATCAAAAAGACGGTAGCGTTAAATTTTCGGACAACGGCAAGCCGGTTATTCAGATTGCAAAGCCTATCACGCAAGCAGTACGTATGCTACGTGAAAACTTCATAGCCACGCTTCAAGACCACGCTCACACCGTCGCAACCGAGCAAGCCGATTTATACAACTCCGAAATTCAGGCGTGTATGAAAGCCGGAAAGCCGATAGCCGAACATGATAGCGTTAAACTGGGTGAAGCTATCGCCGAACAAAAACGGCAAGCCGTTGCCCACGTTGAAAGCCTTGTCAATTCTACCGATGAAGCCGAACTGGTAGAAGCGAACTCTTAAACCAACGTAAACCAGCGTATCTTATACCGTATTAGTTAGCGTATGAGATACTTTCAAGCTAGGTGTGATTGTGAGGTGAAAGTGTGAGTAGTCCTAAATGGATTACGCCGGAACGTCAACAACGGCTAGTTACCCTATTCAACCAGTCGCAAGGCTTCTGTATTTACGGACATAAGCCGTGCAAGGGTCATTGGCAACCTAACATCAAAGCCGTTAGTCTAGGCGGTAACCGTGTTGAGCTTGTAACAACCTATAACTGGCGGTGTGATTACGCCGATCACCCTTGTTATAATCCGTATGATTCATTTTATGTAAACACGGAAAGCCGACTAATAACCGACTGGGTAAACGATGATAGACGGCAACTGATAGCCGAACGGCAAGCCGAAATCAAACGGGAACACGCTACAAACTTCAGGACTTACCCGTTGCATGGTACGTTTAGCGGTGTAAGTCGTGATATATACCACGATCAACAACCGTGTTACTATATCAACGGTTACGGTGTTAGCGGTGTAACTTGCAAGCCGTTTGTTAGGTTGCGTATAGCTTCAAGCGGTGTTCACTTATACGTTGATATTAGTCAAGCCTTGTTACCGTTAAGTGCATTACAACGGCGGAAAGCTAGACGCTACAAACATTCCGGCGTAACTTTCAATGATCGTGTTGACTACCTATGTCAACAAGCCTATTTTAACTTCTCGAACATAACCTAAAAGCCGAATAACAGATTGATACCTTAGTATGTTAAGTTAAACCGAATACTTAACACGCTGGGGTGTCTTTTTATTTTCAACCGCCGTATTTTTACGGCGTGCAAAAAGGGGGGTATCTTTGCATACTCCCTTTTTTTAGTACCTTTTATCGTTGCCTGACACAATGCCAGGACCAGATCCGCCAGGACCGGCGGAAATAAAACAAAGGGGTTTCACATGAAGGAATGGGACTTTATGACGTGCTGGGATCGTCTCTTTAATCTTGCTGCCAGAGGGGAGCATATTACTATTATCGAAAGTTGCATTAAAAATAGATTCTATGTTGGTACACCTAACGGCGGCATTTTTGTTGAGGGTACTCGAGACGAGATCGCCAGGAAGTTGTGCCAGGAAGAGATCGTTATTAAAAAGTAAGAGGAGGTGATTTTTATGCCTGAACAATCGGCCCAGATTGATTACCGCATGAACGATTCTCAGTTCATGTCCGCCGATGATAAGATGAAAGTCCTCCGGCAGTGGGAGACTTTCCTGGCCAGTTGCTGCCAGCATGACAAATTCGGCAAAGCACTCTATCATCATCTTATAGATCACTGCGATTTTATAGCCCACTACGATATCCATGGTTTTTACGCCGAATATTTCACTGAAGGATACAAAACAATCCAATTCCTCCGGCAATTTGACAGGACTAGCAGCTGCCTGGCTGCCGAGGGCATCGGCAATTTATGGTTGACCTCCAGGAACGAATACCATGATGTCAACAATGCTATGGTTCTGATCGCCGGCAAGTATATGCCCTATTTAATGCAGCATTTCAGTCATGAACAAAAGGACAAAGACCTGGCAATCGCCAGGCGATTATTGATCAGACACGGCTTAAAGCCGACCTTCTAAATTATTCAATATGTTAGAAAACAACACCGAGTTCTGGAAGAATAACTTCGGCCCGGCCTTTTTGTTTAATTCAGAGATCGAGCCGGGAAACGTTAAGCCGGCAGCCAGTACCAGAGTTGACTTCACCAGGCAAAGGCAGATAGCCGAAAAAATCTTTGCCCTGGAGAAAGCTAAAAAGCTGCTGGACTTCAAACCGCTGTACCCAGCTTTTATGGTGATGGGCGATAGCGGGACGTATAAATTAGTGTTCCATGAAAAGCCTTGATAGGAGGG
>JAQUQE010000042.1:4207-9581 GCA_028716225.1 Dehalococcoidales bacterium
TCTGCCGATTATCAAGAACGTTCTCCTGAAGGACGGCCAGATCCGCTCAACCGATTTGGATACCGAAATAATTGTCAATGTGCCCGAGATTTCAGGGGAGCCGGTCCTTTTACCCCACAAGACTCTTACGGAACTCCTGAAGTATGTGCCTGGCAATTTAATGGTTTCCATCACCGGTGAATCCAAAAAGGTTAAACTATCCTGGACCGGCGGCAGCTGCTCTTACCTAACACCGGATGCCAGCGATTTCCCGCCTTCCGCGCTGCGTATGCCGATGACCGAGGCGGTACTGAACGGTGATACCCTGATCGGCTCCCTGGTTGATGCCCTCAAGTATGCCGCTACCAATGACGCTCGTCCTGTCCTAACCGGTGTCAACGTCAAGCTGGGCGAAAATCTGGAGGTCTGCGCCGCTGATGGTTTCAGGGCATGCTACGAATCGCTCAAAATGTCCTATCCGGAACCGCAGTCAATCAACGTCCCGGCCGGCACAATCAAAATCATGGAAAAATTGTGGAACAAAGAGCCGGCCAGACCGTCGGGGGGTAACAGCCTGGTTTCTATGCTCACATCGGCCCGGCATCTTAAACTCGGCCTCTGGACCGGTTTTATGAGCGCTTCGTTTAACAATATCGTCATCACCAGTAAACTGATCGACGGGAAATTCCCGGACGTCCTGTCTCTCTTCAATTCTTTCCAGGAACCGATCAAGGTCCAGTTCTTAGGAACTGAACTCATGCTCGCTATCAAGAGAATCGAGAGAGTCGCGAAGGCTGGCACCGAGATCGTAAGGCTTCTCTGGGACGAAAAGAAGATGATCGTTTTGGCTAAGCATGATGAGGATTCAGAGGTAGAAGTAGAGATCCCCGTTCTGGAAGGCAGCAACCCGGGCAGAATAGCTCTCAAGTACGAATACCTGGAGGACTATCTCATGGACAAGCCCGGACTGATCACCATGGGCAACGCCGGCCGGACAACACCCTGCGTCTTTCACTTTGGCACCAGACCCCTCGTTTCCATCATGCCGATGAAAGCGAGCTGGTCCGACGATGCCCCCAAGGAGGAGGTCGCGGCCGGAGTCGCCGCCGGTGCGCCTGAAACAGAGGCCGATACCGCAGCCGGCGAATCGGAGCCCGCGGAAGAGGGCGGCGAGGAAGCAGAGGCAGCCGATGAGAACGGCGAAGAAGAACCAGTAACCCAGGAAAATGAGACAGAAGGAGAATAGATTAAAAAAATAAAAGTTTAAAAACTCACTAACTCTTAGCAGCCGCCCACCTAAAGGCTCGATCATTGGAATCGCAGTCGGGCCAGGGTGGGCGGCACCTATATTATATCAGACAAATATATTATAATGTAATACCTTCCGGCCGATATTTAATACTACTTATTATTATTATAATTATTATTATTATTATAACAGGAGATGGTTCTATGGTCCGTAGATTTGTTTTGAGAAAGGAAATGATGGCAGACGGCGGAAGCGCCTCCGTGCAAAGGGTGGGAGCTGCCTATGCTTTTATCCGGACCTTTAAAGATCCGAACTTCCAGCCTGCTGAATTTTATGAGCTCACTAAAAAAGAGGCTACAGGCTTTCTGGAAGCCTGCCTGGTCCAGGATAAAATGAAATCTGATACAGGATGGTGAATATTTAATGGTAAACGAAGAATTAGCCCAGAATTTACGAAAAAAGTATCCCAGATGGAATATCGGTTATATCAAGTCCATAGCCTCAAAGGAGGACAGCTGGGAGCGGGCCCGTTTAACCGTCCTTTTCGAAGCCCCCTGCCATAAATGTTCGAGACAAATGGGCGAACACAGATTTGACGGTACTAAATTTTTATGTGACTAAAAATATTAGTAAGGAGGTAACAACATGGTAACACAGGATCCACCCAAACCCAACAAGCGTATCTTCATCATCGATAACAGGGAGCACCCGGACCCCGACCCCAGCAAGTCCGTAGATGAAATCCGGCAGCACTACGCCAGCTTCTACGAGGAGCTGAACAACGCCGAAACGACGACCCAGGGCAGAGGGGAAGAGACCCTTATCACCTTCACCAAGCGCACCGGCACCAAGGGATAGCGGCATGGATCAGATAACAATAGAAAAAGAATCTATCTCCGAATTGATCTCCGCGTTGCGAAAGGTACCCCCGAAAAACCTCAAGATCATCCATCTGGCCAACGAGATACCCATAGTAAACGGTGACTTTAATCCTTTTGACCTGGAAAGCCGCCAGAAAGAAATAATCGATGCGGTCGAAGAGGCAAAGGCGTATGGCGCCAGAACTCTGCAAGTGGTTGAGTTATTAGCTCACATCAGGGAAGAGGATTAATATGTGGGATATCGATTCTTTGGTTAGAAGTAACAATCAGGCGTCTCTGGACTGGATGATGAGGGGGAGACAGAGCCAGATAGCGGTTGAGCCGCATCCCAAGGCGTGGCCGCTGTCGGTCCTGGCCAGTAGAATGCTGTTCGGGCCGGTTAACCTGGAGGCTTTAATAGCGCTGCTTACGGACGCCACCGGCAACAGTAAATTTTTTGGACTTGTTCGCAAATTCCTGCCCGAATACGAGAAAAAGATCATGCGAGCCGCTAAAACAGAACGGGTGTACGAGTTCTGCCAACATTTCAGCCAAAAATACTATCCTGTACCAGGCGGCTATTACACTGCTAATATAGCCGGCCTGTTAGAAACCCTGCCGGTGGACCTGTTTGGCCTCTCCTACACTTCCTACGAGGATATGAGTATGAGGGACGGCTATCTTTGCCTGCTCTCTCTGCTTATCTATCCTTTTACCGGTGATGATAGGCTTGCGCAAGACGACGAGGTCCCCTTCGTAATCCGGGGAACGGCCAAAGACGCCGAAAATCAGAAATGGAAACCCACCGACTACGACATCGGATGGCTGAGGCATTTAATATCAATAATAGCAGATGGGGGTGTATGGCGAGCGCCCACGGGCTTCAGCATAACCAAAATCGATGATAATCATATCAAAGTCGAGCAGGCTAAAAACACGGCTGCCGTCAAAGAGGTACTACGCCGGACGCTGATTATCGCACAGAGGTTAAACATCCATGTTGAATTCAAGGCCGGCCGCAGCGCTGCAGAAAAGAAGGAGCGGGGCCCGCGGATCGTCCTGTTAGAAAAAGTTTCCGGACTGGTCGGCCGCGCAATAGTCGAGAGAATCCCGGAATTCGGATGGACACCGGAGGAGATCCATAAACTGGTTGACGGTACCAAGTACGCCGATCTGGCCGCCTTTGCCGACTGGGCTCTGGGAAAGACCGGCTGCCGTGTGCTTGATAAAAACTATGAGCATTGCAGTTATGTTGAGGGTGAGAGTGAACCGATTTTTAAATGGTCGCAATACAATATCGAATCGCTGGCCAGGGAATGGCCCAGGGCAAAGGCTATACTTGATCACATTGACAACATAACAGACTGGGTTGAGAAAAACACGGTAACCAATTTCGGAGAACTGGTGAATTTCCTTAGCGCTCACTATACGAAGCCTAAATCTAGAAAGATCCCCAGTAATGCCTATGATCCATTCGAACCTCTTGATCTTGAAATGGTAATTGATAGCGGATTTGGTGAAACCGACGAAGAAGCTTTTGAGGAGGAAGAAATTGCCTAAAGAAAAAACCGTAGAAAAACCTAAACTCAACTGGGCCGTGCCGGAGGAGCTAAAACTGCCCCCGGATGAGCTGCGCATGCGGCTCGATTTTTACGGCCAGGCTATCCAGATGACCAATTACGAAGGCGAAATCAAGGAGACTAAGATGGTCTCCGCCTATGATATCGCCATGACGCTGACCAGTGAAATGAGGATCAACACCGGCCTGCTGCCTGAGAACACGCTATGGTGGAGAAACACCCGGAGGGGCCCCGCGGTGGCATTATATGAGGCTCCCAGAACTCGCAAAGTCGCCTTGCAGGATGACCCTATGAAGCCGGCTAAACGCTTCAATATCCCTTTGCCCGGCCTGATCTTTATCTGTATTCCGGCTACGGCGCCATGGGTATACGCAGTCAAACACCGGCCAACAAAAGAACAGGATGAGGTATTCAAGTCCCCCCTTCTTAATGTCTATTCCGACGGCCGGACCTGCCCGGGTACTAATAATTACCCTATTAGAATCCAGGATATAATAGAAAGCTTCTTCCAGTCTTTCTTTACCGTGGCCGCCGATGTTAAGGGCCGCTCCAATAAATACCCGGGTAATATCCTGGATATGTGGAAGGAGCTGGACGGCAAGAAAAACTATCCGGTCAGCGATCTGGTCAACCATGGAGTGATAAGAGACCTCTTGATGCAGGAGATGTGAGGGATGGCAATTAAACATCGGAAATGCGACCAGCAGAAATATAAGAAGAGGGCGCAGCGCCAGGTAGAGAAGCATAATATCAGGGCTGCTCGCCGGCGTGAACAAGAACGCCAGGACCATATTAAATGGGAGGCATGGCGCCGCGACCAGGAATTAATACTGGCCAAAGAGCAGAAGGAAAAGAAAGAGCTGCGGACTCGTATTATCAAGCTTCTTTTCTTCCGGATGTGGCAGATGGATCCGGGACTATATAATGATTGGTCCAGATCATGCGAGGTAAATAGAGTGCTTGGTTTTTGGGGAGGCCGTATTCCCTTCATTCGTAACGGCCAGAAATATCCGTTCGTTTAAGGAGATGGGCTTATGCAGCCGGTAGCCGGTTATTTAGTCCACTATAAAGATGGTATCCAGGGTGAAAGAGGTATTGGCTATGATTATATTATCGCCGGCAACGGTGTCTTCATCCAGGCAGACAATGACCTTCTCTTCGCCCGGGTACCGGTGGCCGATTGTAATATCCGGGGGCTGGGACAGGAAAATCCGGAGGTGGTATTAAAACACGGCAAGATACCGGTTACCCTGTTCGCCCTGGCTTTTGATGCGTCAATGGCCGTCATGGAGAAGGAGATCTATCTGGCTATCACCTGGGACAACGGCTACCATTTATTTAAAACCGGACAGGATCCACATGAGGCAAATGTAAAATATGATGTAGTAAAAAATACCGTGATGGACTTCCATTCTCACGGCAAGATACCCGCCTTTTTCAGCGGCCAGGATAACGCGGATGAGCAAGGCTTTCGCCTCTCCTGCGTAGTCGGCTCTCTGGATAAGCAGCCTATGGTTTGCGTGAGAATAGGGGTATACGGCAGCTTCTTAATATTGCCCTGGAAGGATGTATTTGACGGTGTTCTTATCGGCGTAAAAGATGTACTTGAAATAACGGAGGAAGATATACGTGAGATACCGACTGAGACTAAGAGTTTCGAAATTGATTTTAGTGGGATGTGGTGGAACCGGCTCCCTGGTGGCTGA
>JAQUQE010000043.1 GCA_028716225.1 Dehalococcoidales bacterium
GCCTCCTGTTCGTCAAATGTACCTTTACCGGTTGTGGAGCAGTTAATCGTCTTAGCAAAAATATGCCAAACAGACCAAAGCACCCCAGAATAAAAGGAGTCGGCGCACCAAGTATCCAGGCCAGAATAGGTATGCTAGCTATACCAACCAATACACCTGTTGGTCCTCTTTTGAATAAAACACTTACCCCCACAACAGTGCTTAAAGCAATTACTACGGAAGCTATGTTGCCCCACGAAGACAGTGTATTCGCACTGGCGGCGGCGAAAACTACTGCTGCAGTCGTGATAACACCTCTACCCCCTTTAAAGCGAAGAAAAATTGGCCAATTATGGCCACAAACAGCGGCAATACCCACTGCCATCTGAGATCCAAGGCTGAATCCCAACCACTCAGCAAACAATAAGAATGCGCTTCCTTTAACGAAGTCGAAAAGTATTACTGGGATAGCTATACTCCTGGATGTAAAGCGCATCAGGTTACTTGCCCCCACATTACCGCTGCCCAGATCTCTCAAGTCTATTCCCTTTGACCTGTTAGCAGCAATATAGGCTGCTGGAACTGATCCCAGAAGATACGATGCCAATATTAGTTGCCATAGATACACTGGCATTCACCCTGAATTTACATACCTCTAAGATTTAGCTATTAAGAAATAGCCACCATTATTACAGAGCGGTTCGAGCAATTATGCTGGCTGAAACACCATTGCAGGAAGACAAATGGATCACAGTACTCCTGGGTCATTTTACTTGCTTGCCCCCCATTCTATCCTTAATTGCTCAGGCTCTATGCCTTTAATTGATATGCCGCCATCCCTGATTTCTATAGTGGCTTGGGATGGATTAACGGTTAATTTAACCTTATCTCCATCATAACCTATTTGAATCTCATCAGCGGATACATCAAGCAGAAGGCTGATCCTATCAGAGGGTAAACCGGAAATAGGCCTGCCTTCGATACCTAATCCTCCGAGAGAAACATCTTCTATCCTTATGTTAGCTCCGCTATTATTTTCATGCTTATTACAGCCGATACCAGAAACACTGAAAATAAATATCAATACAGCAGTAAATATCATTACAACAGGTTTTTTCACTTTATGACCTCCCATTCACTATTTGATGAAGCACCTTTAATAATACATGCCTCTTTTACCTAGCCGATAAAATAAAAAGGCGACGCCGGCAACGCCGAGTCCCCACCAGAGGTGGACCATCCAGCTCGACCAAGTAAAGCCAACCGAGAATTCACCAACCATACTCCAATCACTGGCATTGGACGCACCATCCACAGCCCTTATTCTCCAGTAATAAGGTTCAGCCGCCGATCTTGAGGCTAGAGCTTCAGATTTAGTAAGGATGTATTCCGATTCAGTGATTTTCAGCTTTGTTAATAAAATGGATTCTAGACTAAAATCATCATTCGTTGCGATCTGAAGATCGTAGGTAACACCGCTATCATCATCTACGTCCACCCAATCGAATTGCGTCCGTGTGCTAGCCCTAGTACACATTTGTGGGGATATTAGCTGGGGTATGGCTGGTGCTGTAGACTCCATGTATAAGGTAGCTTCGGCGGAATTCTGGCCATCGCTGGCAGTAATATTATGCGCTCCTGCTGCAATCTCTGGAATATTGAAGACGGCGATGAAACTTCCGCTGGTGTCACTGGTGGTAGCTGCTATGGTCATATTTGTATCGATATTCGTGATAAGGATCTCCGTGTTGGGCTTGAACCCAAGTCCGCTGATAGTGATACTCTGTCCGACATACCCGGGTGAATCGACGCTGGTAACAGGGCTGGCATTAATCCGCGTGCCTATCTCAACAGTAAGTTCGGTATTAGCTTCATTACGATCATCATCCTCAGCTTCAATTCTATAAAAACCTTCAACTATATCAGGTATGACCAGGTCAACCGTAAAACTGCCATCACGTCCTGTCTTGGCAGAAGCCACTACATGACCATTAAGAAAAACCTCCACATGCACTCTGTTACCAAAACCATTACCGCTGACCTTAACCTGATTACCAGATGATGCAGTGTTCGGTATAACCTTTATCTCCGGCTCAACGGTGAAGATCTCTTCTACCTCGCTAAGGGTCTCATCCTGAATAGTGACAATGTGTTTTCCAGCAATACTCGGCGGAATAGCAACCGTACAGTCAAACCGGCCGCGGCTGTCGGTTTCAGAGTCACCACTTTCAATATCCACCTCATCACCGTCATACAATACGGTAATGTCTTCCCGCGCACCAAAATATTCACCACTGACATCAACCTCAGTACCAACTGCTCCGCTCTTGGGGCTAAAATTGGTGATTTCACCCCCTGACACCGTGAATTGCTCTACAGACCTTATTCTTTTTTCATTCTCATAAGTGACGCAGATACAATAAACACCACCACGAACGTCTTCACGAGGGCTCCCGTCTGTCAGTTCAGGAGGTACGTTAAAACGGACGCCGAAATTACCTCTGGTATCAATTAAAATGCCGCTTTTTACCAGTTCATAGATAACTATATTATTGTCAATATTATCTCCGACAACAGCTAATTCAGAAGTGAAATAAATATCAATATAGCGATAAAACGGCGGTTCGGCCGACGGATCACTGGGTGGCCAGTTTTCGCCATCAATATCAATCGTATCCCCAATTCTACCTTCGTCCGGGGAGCACTCGATGTCTCTAACGGCTAGAGCAGGGTGGGCAGGTGTGAGGACGAACACGAATGAAAGTATTGCCCCAATTAAGAAAGACAGTAAACATTCCCTACCCTTCATCCTGATAGCCCTCCCGAATGTCACATTTATTACCTCCCATTTTTTACCAGACAATTACTATGTCGGTAATAGTATCGTCGAATGTTGGTTTTTCGTAGTAGTAGCCTGGTTTTGGTTCCACACATTGCCAATATTCCCTGCCTATAACAGGCCTGACGCGGTCATCGGTAATAGGATCGAAAAACACGATGCCCTCATCGGCCGTGTCAAAGGCGACTATAGCATGCCCCGAGGCTGGAAAACGCACATCGACGAAAGCACACCTGATACCCATTTTTTCGGCATTATTATTGACATCAGCCGCAAAGTGAGAACATACGTATTCATCTTCAACATAGGGGTTGGAGTCTGTTTTATCCTCCGCCAAGAATTGAATGGTCTCTTTAAGCGTAGGGTTATACAGCCTTAACCGCTCCGACTTAACAATAGAAAGCCTTTCCCTGGTTTCAATCAGTTCCTCCCTGGTGATCAGCAACTCTTCGTTAGTTGACTTTAGCCCGGTCTCCACCTCCGTTAGATAATTGTAGGTATAACCCAATTCATTAAGCGTACCTGCGAGATCTGCTCGCACTTGTTCGAGTTCATTGTGCGTATTTGCCAATTGATTCTCTAAAACCAACAACTTCAAATTGCTGGCTTCCAGATCAATTCTGTTCAGCCTCCAGCCGATTCCACAAAATGCCAATCCTAATGTTAAGAGGACCAGGGCAGCAATTAACTTTTTACTCATTTCCACTACCTTACCGATTAAATTATCTCAGGCATGAGATTAATATTAACCTCACGCCTGAGATACCGCTACTTTTGTAAATTCAAAGTCTAGGATGGTTTCCTGGTTCTAAATACCAATACGATGACAAGTATTATCAACGCCGCGCCGATGCCGATTACAGCATAGATCCAGGTGGGAACTATCTGCTGGGTGGGGGGGATATCGATCACCACGGGCTCAGCCGGTTCCGGCTCTGGCGGTATATACCCCTCGGCAGCGACGGCAAAGGTGCCAATATCGCTCTGGGAAAGCATGATGCTGCCCTTCCAGGCGGTTACCTGCCAGTAGTAGGTAGTCTCGTAGTCCAGGGTACCCGAGTAGGCGTAGGCGGTACCGCTGACATCAGCACTGGCCAGGGCGCCGGAAAGGTCGGGGCTGGCCGAGAGAACGAAGCTGTAGGTGGTGGCGTCGTAGACGCTGCTCCAGGAGAAGCCGACCCCGGTGCGCTGGGCAACTACCGCGCCCTGTTCGGGGGCGATCAGCTTGACCGCGTTAGCCGAAGAGGCCTCGATGGTGAAGCTCCAGGTCTCCGACCATGGGCTGTGGACGCACTCGTCGGTCTCGGTGTTGGCCTCTCGAACGTGCCAGGTGTAGGTGCGGCCGCATTCGAGCCGGGCGTCATCGATGTACAGGCTGGGCGGGTTGCCGGTAATCTCTTTGTCAATTATCTCGAAAATAGTGTTGCCGTCCTCGTCCATAATCTCGATGTCATAGCTGCAGGCCAGGCACATCCTCTCCCACTTGAGGGTCATCGGGGATCCTACGCAGGTAGTGCAGACGTCGCAGGAAAGAATAGCTCCGTCCTCGGGAGATACCAGTGTCGGGCCGTGCTTGGCGGCACAGTCCTCGTAGCTCCAGAGCAGACCATGGTCTGAAGCACCGACAACGTCGTACCAGAAGGTGTCGATGGCCCAGAGGATGGAATTGGTGCTTGGGGAGAGACAGCCGCAGATTCTGAGGGCGCTCGGGTTCTGGTCAAAATCTTCTTCGTTAGGGGAAAGCCCGGCAATCAGGTAGTCCCAGTCCTCGGTGCCACAGCAGTCAGTCTCGCAGGGAGTCAGGTTGCGGGCAACACCACTGTATCGATTGAAGGAGTCTCCCGACCCCTCATATCCATACCGAGTGCCTTCGCAGAAGACGCTCTTATCAGCCCATATCTCGTCGCTGGAAGCGTAGAGGGTGCCCTCACGGGCGACCACGATGCCGGTGTAGTCATACTCCATGGCGTTCATGTCATCCCAGGAGCCGTCGTTGATATCAGTGCGGTAGATACCCTTGCCATCAACGGCAGCGTAGATGATGTTCTCGCAGACGGGGTCGCAGGCGACGTGAACGTTACCCTCGGCATCGCCTGGCAGCTTGTCGGTAAGGTTCCAGGTTACACCGCTGTCATCTGACCAGGCGACCTTGCCACCTTCAGCACCGCCGACGACGACAAAGCCCTGGTGGCAGCAGGAGGTTATCGAGTGGCCGGAGCCGATATCGGTATTAACGCCGTCAGAAGGGCGCCGACCGTACTGGGTAGACTTGGACACCTTACCCGACTTATCGAGGATGTAGACGATGTTCTCGCTCTCAACGGCGAAGTCCTGGATGGTCAGCTTCTGGTTGACTGCCTTGTTCCAGCACTGGCCGCAGTCGCGGCTGTAGAAGAGGTCCTGGGTATCCTGGATGCCCATGTAAATGGTACAGCATTCCGCGTCTTCATCGCAGGGCAGCCGCAGCAGCAACTGGCCTTCGGCTTCCCATCCGCTCCGGTCATTAGACCAGTCGCCGTGGTAGACGCGCTCCCAGGTGTCGCCGTCATCGTAACTCCGCCAGACGGAATCGCAGGCGAAGTGTTCCTCTTGTTCTCCCAACGGCTCATTCAAGCATTCTCCAAAATGCCCATTCTGGATGGTGGAGAGGTAGATTACGCTGCAATCCGGGCAGACGGCGACATCGGAGAGGAAGTCGATATCGGTGTCGATTAAGCTGATCTGGTTGAAGGAGACGGCGTTATCGAGACTCACCGAGAAGGCGGACTCATCGAGCAGGTTACCGAGGACTAAATCCCAGCCACTAATAACATAATCGTCAGATTCTTCGTTAGCCAAGAGGAAGGTCTGGCTTCCACTGGTGGTTGCATAGGACTTCTCACCGTCTTCAGTGTAGGCGACTACCGCCATAATCGGGCCAGAGGGATCCTTACAGGCGGATTCCCATCTCGGGCAGCAGTCGTCGAGCTCGACGGTATGGTAAACAGCCACGCCGGCACAGGGCTTAATCTCTGACGCCGCAAAGGCTGCATTGAGAGTGACACCCAGAGTACCGACCATGGCCTTACAGGTGTCGGCGTCGCCGTGAACGTCGATGCTGGCCAGCAGTGGGTCTCCTGATGGACCACAGCGGCCGGTCAGTTTACCGTCCTCCGATATCATTACGTAGCCGATAGGCGCCTTGACTCCGTAGTTATCGGTAGCATTGACGTAGAGGTAGATGTTGTTGTCTTGCGGCTCAGAACCGTCGAAATCGGCGGGTAAGGCAAACCCCATAAACCGCGGAATAGCGAGGGTTTGAATTACAGAGCCGTCATCCTTTATCTGAACAGCATCACCAAAGCCGGCCTCATAGTTCCAGGCGCCGTCGCCGTTCAGTGTCCCCTCCTGGATGTAAGGGAGGTAATTACCGACACTCATGCAGACGATGGTGTCATCCATATCGAAGTTGGGCGAGAAGCCGACAGCCACCACGCCATCGGTTTCGAAATCCCAGCTATTGGGGGTATCGGTGCTGTCGTTCCAGCCGGGGTAATACCGGGTGTCAACCCAGCCGCCGGTCAGCCAGGTACCTCCTTCGAGGCGGAAGACCGCGCCGGTGCCGGCATTAGTAACATCAGTAGCAATACCGGCCAGGGCGATGTTATGGATGCTGCCCACCTTGGGCGAAATGGCCATGTCCATAATAGAGACCATGGAAGTACTTCTAGAGGTATCAGTTACAGCGTGGGCGTAGGTGAAGTTGGAGCCGCCGTCCTGGGAGGCGACCACAAAGGGGATACCGGTACCGGGTAAACCATTGTAGTAGCCGGCCACGGCCACCCAGTCATCGTCATCAGGAGCTACCGCTACCAAGCTCAGGTGGGTGTTACCAGCTTTGGCACTATTAACAATATCAGTAGGCAGTGAACTGGCGTCCATAACCTTATCGGTTATGTCGCTCCAGGTGACGCCGCCGTTATCGGACTTGACCAGGGCAAAATTACCCGGCCAAACCCCTGCACTTTCTTCCCAGCCGACCTCTACACAGGGGCTATCCAGCTCGAGGACGGCGTAGATGACGTCGCCCTCATCGCCACCAACAGCGTAGTCGAGAATATCGGAGGCAGGTAGGATGACCAGGTCATCCCAGCTCGGCGTGTTGACCGGGCCCCACTCCATCTGGTCAGCCTGGGCCTCGCTGGCCGGTATCACGGCAGCGCCCAGAGAGAAGACGAGCCCGATAGCCAGTCCCACGCCTAAAATCTTAGATATTAGTTTGGTTTTCATCGACCTAAATATTCTCCTTAAAATTTTTTAATTACCCCTCTCCATAGAAAAGAATAGGCAAGCACATATCCCTTTTTCATTATGGAGATAAGGCTATGTTCTCCGGTTTTCCGCTATGCTCCTTATCAAAAGGGCGTCCCCCCTTCGGAAGCGAAGTAGCTGAAGTATCCCTCCGGGCTCTCTCTACTGGCATCACCTCTCTTTTTCGTCTTACCAAGTCCAGGAATGAATAATTAGTCTGATTGCTTCTTCTATGAATGATAACCCCTAGCCGGTTAAACAACGGTTGAAAGAAGGTTAAAATATGGTTAAATTCAAGATCTACAGTGGCTTTTGCTAGTAAAGTGCGAAGGTCTAAAGTATAATCGTAGTTAAAGTAGCTGGAGAAGCATCTAACGAAATGACGGTTAAGATTTTAGTTATTGAGGATGAGCCGGATATCGCGGATTTTATCCGGCGAGGTTTAGTATTAAAGGGCTTTGAGGTTGATGTAGCCAATACGGGTCAGCAGGGTCTGGAGATCGCCTTTACCCGCTATCCTGATGTGGTTATTCTCGATCTGATGCTTCCTGACGGAGACGGAATTGATATCTGCCGGGAGCTCCGCAACAGTAAGGAAATCGGGATTATTATCCTGACCGCCCGCACTCAGGTCGGTGATCGCATACGGGGTCTGGACGCAGGGGCCGATGACTACCTGCCCAAGCCCTTTGCCTTCGAAGAATTGATGGCACGTATTCGTGCCGTACTGCGGAGAAGAAATATTCAGACCGATGGCGTTATCAAGGTAGCTGACCTTTATGTTGATCTTGAGAAACGGCAGGTGCGCCGCGGCGTTAGGTCTATAGAGCTAACTAAGCGTGAGTTTGAACTGTTAAAGCTACTAGTACAGCACGTAGGGAAACCTCTGAGTCGGGAGTTTATTCTCGAGCGGGTATGGGGTTATGACTACGAAGGAGATACCGACCCGGTTAAGGTTTATATCAACTTCCTGAGACGCAAGCTTAATTCAAGCGGAGAGGCCGACTTGATACACTCGCTCCGGGGTTACGGCTATACACTTCGAGAGAAACCATGAAGCGCAGCCTACGCCGTCAGATTTTCCTGTGGTACGCCATATCCATACCTATTCTAATAATAGGCATGGTATTGGTTACCCATCAGGTAATGACAGCCAGCCTGGCTGATTCCGTTGATGAACGTCTACAGGAACGCTCTGAAACTGTAGCCAAGGTTATTATTGCCAGTCCGGAAATCAGAAACGAGGGCTACGAAAATTTAATTGAGCTATTTACCGAGGAGTACTTTGCTTATATTCCCGCCATATTTCGCATTAGCGATCCGTCAGGAAATCAGCTTGCCATATTCGGAGATGTACCTGATCCGCTTATTCCTCTTATGGATCAGCAACTAGCACTAACAGAGACAAGCGCAGGGAGATTCGCAACAATCGATATCAGAGGTCACGAAGCACTTAGAATTTACACGACTCCGGTAATAGACCCATATACTCATGAAACCATTGTAGTGATACAGACAGGAGATAGTCTTGCGCAGGTTGTCACTGCTGAGCAACAGCTCTGGCGTTACGCTCTTGTAGTGGGGATTGCAGGTATCCTGGCTGCCCTGCTAGTAGGGAGATATATTCTGCAACGGGGTTTCCGTCCTCTGGATGGAATCCTTGATCAAATACAGGAAATAGAGAGCAAGAATCTTTTTGTGAGGTTACCTGACGAGCCCCGCCCGCTGGAAATACAACATCTCGCCGATAATCTGAACAGCATGCTTTATCGTCTAGACACAGCATTCAGAGCAAGGGAACAATTTGTGGCCACTATCTCTCATGACCTTAGAACTCCGCTTACAGCGATACAGGGACAGATTGAGGTTCTTCTTATGCAAAAACAAATAGAACCTGAACTTAGAGATAGCCTGGAACGAATGGCCAAAGAGGTACGTAGACTAATTCGTATGAGTAACAATCTATTACTCGATGTTCAACTTCAATCAAGGCCAACTCTTGTATCTGAAAAGGTAAATCTCAAAGACCTATTAGAAGAGGTAGAGAGAGAGGTGCAAGTTTTGGCTAGCGGCCTGGAGCTTAAAGTTATAGCCAACAAAGATGTATTCATCTCCGGTGATTATGATCTGTTGAAACAAATGCTACTAAATGTCGTAGAGAATGCGATTAAATTCACCCATTCCGGAGGAACGGTTAAAGTGGCATTGACCAAACGTAACGGTTATGCGACTATCAAGGTATCCGATAACGGGATTGGAATTTCAAAAGAAAATCTGTCCCGCATTATGGAGCCTTACTATAAGACTAGAACACCCGAAAAATCCAAGAGCCCTGGTACGGGGCTTGGCTTGTCCATTGTAAAGCAGATAGTTGTTCTCCACGCTGGTTCCATTGAGATAGATAGTCAGGAAGGGAAAGGAACCACCGTACAAATTCAGATCCCTGTTAAAAATCAGCCATAGT
>JAQUQE010000044.1 GCA_028716225.1 Dehalococcoidales bacterium
TTCTTTAACACAACTCAAGACAGACCCAAGAGTGGCAGAAGTACGTGACGAAGGTGAAGATGGAAAATGGGTGGATTTGAAAGATGGTTTTATAAATACAATGTCTGAGACTCACAGTATCCATGAAGATACGTGGGAAGAAGTAATTTTCCAGATGAATCATAGCGTGGAGAAAGAACGCAATAATAAAAAAGGTAAAATCTATAGCACTCAGTTCATGCTCATCAAGGGTGTCCGGCTGAACGGTCAGCTCCCCTTCCTGATGGAGTGGAAGGCTAAGGTAGGGAAAGTGTCTCCGCTGAACCGAAGCGAGCGTGAGTTCAAGTCCGCCATGAACGACATCTTCACCCGGCAGGCGGCAGACGCACGAAAGAACGTGGAGCGGTTTGTCAAGTCTGGTGGCACCTTGATTGACGGCAAGAAGTGGACAAACGAGACCAACCAACTCACGCTTCCGATCCGTTGGCATCCGTTCAAGGCCGGTGGCGATACGGCTCTGTCCGCCATTCACTTTGACCTGCCCGAGTGGATTGAGAGCAAGCAGGTGCTGGACGCCATCCGCAACGAGAACTTCATGTTCGCTAGGGAGATCAGCAACGGCACGGCAGACAGGCTGCAAAGTGAACTGCTTGAGGGTATGGACAACGGTGAGACCATAACTGAGCTGAAGAAGCGCATCTACGACATTGACGAGGAGTGGCAGGACGCGGGTCGTGCCGAGATGATAGCGAGGACAGAATCAGCCAGAGCATACTCCACCGGCACCACCGAGGCTTGGAAAGAGACCGACGTGGTGGAGGCGAAAGTCTGGGACGCAAGTGCTGATGCCTGTGCTTTCTGTTTAGCTATGGACGGGACTGAGGTGGAACTGGACAGCAATTTCAAAGACCTTGGTGACACGATGGCGGTGGCGGGTGGTGGGACGATGGAGTTTGATTATAGCAGTGTGGGTGGTCCTCCGCTTCATCCAAATTGCCGTTGCGCCCTCACCGCACGATTAGAATAAACAATAAGGAAAACAACAACAGATGAAAAAACAGCTTGAACTTGGAAATCTTTTACCTATGTTGGACGTAAAGATTCGTGACAGCGTTCATAAAACCTGCAAGGACGAAGGGCTTGACACCGACCACTGCTTCGTGGAACGCACAGTCCATGCAGAGAAGGCTCGCACCAACCAGCTTGACGAGGGGTCACGTGCGGCGATGAAGTATGTATCCACCCGCTCCTGCGACGCCGAGGGTGATGTGGTCGTCCCAGAGGGAATAGTGCTCAAGGAGTTCCTCAAGAATCCCGTATTCTTTTGGGGGCACAACTACAGCCTCCCGCCACTGGGTAGCGACGAGACCGTGGATGTCAACCCGATGGGGTTGCTGGTGAAGTCAGTCTACGGTGACACTGGTCCAGGCACGATGGCCGAGGTGGTGTGGCGACTGGTCCAGCAGGGACACCAGAAGCAAAGCTCAATTGGATATGTGCCGCTCAAGATCTCCAAGAAGACCGACAACGGGTTCAGCGGCGAGCTGGACATCATGCAGAAGTCATGGCCGGAGCTGGGCGAGAGCCGCAAGAACGTCAAGCGGATTCTCCACAAGGTGCTCATGCTAGAGCATAGCGACGTGGGACTGGGGATGAACCGGGACACGACCGTATTGCAGGTGGCTAAAGGATACGGTGCAACTGATCTGATGTTCAAGCAGATGGGGTTTGATGTGAAAGTGGCGTTGGGGTCATTATCATGTGATGATTTACGAAATAGATTGCAGACTACACTTCGGGAGAAGTACCCTGTTTCTAGTGGTCTTCAAGTGGGTCCAAGTACTCCATGGGTGAATGAAATATTTGACACTTACTTTATCTACTCGGACGACAAACAAGTATTTTGGAGACAAAATTATTCTGTTACTGACGGAGAAGTGTTACTTGTAGGTGATCCGCAGAAAGTAGAGAAACGAATTGTGTATGAGTTAAAGGCCGTCGGGGTGGATGGAGTCACTACAGATGACGCCCCCGAAGGCGATACTGAAGGTGGAGAGGTGGCGATGGTCTGTCCCGAGTGCGGCGCAACCGCTAAGGGTAAGCCGGGGATGCTGTGCCCGAAGTGCAACAAGGTGATGAAGGCCAAGAAAGAGGAAGTCAACGAGCAGAAGGAACTTTGCGCGTGGTTTGGTGGCGACCCGGAGATGAAGTCCTCCTATAAACTGATCCACCACAATGAGGCCGACAAGGTGCCAGTGTGGGAGCAGGTTAAGGACTCAATGGGGCTACTGCTTGGCGCGAGGGGTGGGATTGCCATCCCGCTGGCCGACCGCAAGGGCGTATATGACCATCTAGCCAAGCATTACGTTGAGTTTGGGAAAGAGGTGCCTGAGTTCAAGGACTACACGCAGGGCGAGTTGCGAGAGGGGTTCCCGGAACTTTACAAGAGCGAATACATCAGGCCGCTCTATATCGCCACTCCGACCGTGAGGGTGGTTGGCATGGGAGTCAAGAAGGTAATGCCCAGAGTCGTCTCGGTGGGCGAGCTGGTAGAGCAGGCGTTGAACAAGAAACTTGGAAGAATTTAACAAATAGATGTCAGAACGAAAACAACAGATGAATCTTTTCCGGAGAGTAAAGGAGAGCCTGAAGCTGTTCCTCAGCAGGGCAGACTCCACGAAGTCCGGGACAAAAGGAATATCGGTTGTGTTCAAAAAGATACGAAACAAAAACAAAGGAAAGAATAAACAATGAATAAGTTTATCAGAATATTAAAGGGTAAGTCGTGGACAGACCACACCGGCTCCACCCATGACGAGGACACCGTCCTTGAAGTAGATGTTAAAACGGCGGAGTCCCTGATTGAGAAGAAGGTGGCCGAAATCTACGACGCTGAAGCCGAAGCGAAAGCCAAGGAAGATGCCGAAGTACAAGAAGCCAAGATGAGCGATCTGGTCGGCAAGGCCGTCAGCAAAGCCATCAAGGAAATGCCCGCACAAAAGGGAATTAAGATTCACGTTGAGACCAAGGACCTGTCAGACGAAGACCCGACCTTCGGGTACCTGCCGGACAACCAGAAGTCCTCAAAGGAACTGCTTGAGACCAAAGAAGGCAAATTTGGAGTTATGCACGCGTTTGGTCAGTTTGCTCGTGATGTTGCTAGTGCTACCATGGGTGGTAGGGCATCTGACAAGCTCGTTAAATGTAAAGAGCGTTCTGACCAGATGCTGAAGAAAGCAGCTGGTGACGGCCTTGTGGTTTCCTCAGACCAAGACGGTGGCTATCTGATCTTCTCGGCGGCCAGTCAGATGATGAATCTGATCGCTTTGGAGAACTCAGTCATCCGTCCGCGAGCGACCAAGCTGACGATGAACACCCAGATCTTGCAGGTTCCTTATCTGCGCGATGTGACTCATGCGACTGGTACAGTCTACGGCGGCATCTCAATCAAGTTTGATGACGAGAACGCTGACACTGGCACCGGTACCAAACCTGCATTCGCCCGTCTTGAGTTCAAACTCAAGAAAATGACGGCGATGGGTTATGCGTCTGAGGAATGGATTAAGTGGGCGCCGGTAAGCATCGGCTCATGGATGATTCCTCGGTTTGGTGAGGCTGTCGGTTGGAAAGAAGACCTGTCATTCATCGGTGGAGTTGGCGGAGCACAGCCTCTCGGCTTGCTCAATGCACCCTGCCGTGTGGATATTTCTGGAATAACTGACCAAGATACCGCCACCTTCGTGTTGGAAAATACCACGGCCATGTTTGCTCGCCTGCGCGAGTTCAAGTCGGGTAGTGTTGTCTGGCTTATGAATCGGACAGTGTTCCCGCAACTTCCGTTGCTGAACGTAACGGGTGGAACGGCTAGCACGCCTGTGTTTATTAACAGCGTCCTTGGAGCCCCTGGCCAGAGCCTTTGGGGCTACCCGATCGTTTGGACGGAGAAGGTTCCTGTTCTTGGCGACGCCAAGAGCGTGGTCCTTACCGACCTGAGTGACTACGTGATCGCCGACGACCAGTCAGGCCCAGAGGTTGCGCAGAGCATCCATCTGAAATTTGATTATGGTCAGACTGCGTTCCGCATCACCAAATACGTCGACGGGCAGAACGCCAGCGACGCTGCATTCCAGCCCCGCTATGGCAGCACGTTGAGCCCTGTGGTTGCGATTGCCGCGATCTAACAATAAAACAAAATAATGACAAGGAGAAATGAAAATGAGATTAGTTGAAAATACGAAGATCGTCATGCGCGACCCTATGGTGGCGTCCAGCGCACTGACAACCGACACCAAATCGGTCAACATGTCCAAGTATAACCGTTGCCGGATAATGCTGTTTGTAACAGCCTCGTCTACAGCGGCTGACGGAACGGTCACACTGAAGCAAGGCACGACCACGACCGCCAACACTGCGTTGGCGTTTACGGAATACTGGAAGTGCGAGACCATTAGTGGTGACACGGCAGGGAATGACGCTTTGACTCGGGTTGAAGCATCCACGTTGACGACTGCTGGCGCGAGTTCAGCGACCAGTTTATACATATTCGAGGTCAAGGCCGACATGCTTGACACAGATACTCTGGCTTCTGAAAACCAGTATATCCGTCTCGATCTGGCAGGTGCGATCACAAACGCGACCCATACTGCGATTGTGTATGAGTTATATGAGCCTCGGTATGCCCCCGGTGCCGGCAACATGCCTTCGGTGAACACGTAATTAACATTGTCAAAGGGGAGCGGTTCTTCAACGATCCCTCCCCGGAGACAAAAGGAGAAGAGAATGAAGAAATTATGTTTAAGTTTGGCGGGTTGTTTTATTGCAGGATCGTTACTGCTTGCCGCCAATGTGGAGATGTCCTATTCCGGTCCGTCTGGACAGGGGGATTTGATCTACAAGGCGAAGTCTACAGGGACGACCAACCTGGCGATGGGAGCAGACGGGCTCTACAATGTGACTATGAACCCGGCGTATGCGATTATATTTGGCGATCTGACGATAAACAATGCCACAGTAAGAACGAATGCCACTGTTGGCGGAACGTTGGGGGTTACTGGCGTAGGTACATTTGCGGATAGTATTATTGTGAAGACCAACGCGGCAATCACTGGCAAGCTGACTGTTACCAACACGGCGACATTTACAGCTGAATCTGTGCATAATGGTGGTATTGATGCTAATTATATTACGACAGATGCTGGTTCGGGAATTGATGCTAAATCTGCGGGCGAATTGACGATTGGCGAGACAACCGCAAACGCCGTTACAATCGGAAACGCAAGCGCAACTGCTGAGATCAAGTCATCCGATTGGACTATCAGCACGGCTGGCGTAATTGCTAATGCAGCCTTATCTGCCGATCAGTTGACGGCGGCTACTGTTATGTCGGCGGTTGATGCTGGCGCGGCTACTAACCTAAACGCAAGCGCATTACATGATGGAACGGTCGCTAACGCTCGTCTGGATACCAACAGTCAAAAGTTGGGTCTGAATGACGGCGGATCATTGACCAATATTCCCACATCAGGATTGGTGCTTGGTGGGGCAAATATCAAGACAATTCTTGATTGTGCTGATTATTCAGCCGTAAGGACTGCCTTGTCATTACGTCCAGGGACTGATGTCCAAACGGAAAGCGTTAATCTTGATAAGTTGGCATTGAATGATGCTGGTTCGTTGACAAATATTCCTGGCGGAAATGTTCTTGGTAACGTTCCCGAAGCGGCGCTAACTAATGCTGCTGGGACATTAGGCGCATCTATTGGTGGTAATATACCGATCGCTGCTATTACTAATGCTATCCCAAATGCTGCGGCGATTGCCTTGAACGATGGCACATCATTAACTGGCGTAACCGCTCTGGCAATGAGTGCGGCTGGATTGACGGCTGCAACGGCAATGACCGCCGTAGATATAAACGCGGCCACAAATTATTCTGGCGCGAATATTGTCGCAGGCGGATCAGTAACGAACCTGTATTCCGGAACTGTTACTAATGGTATTACTGGCATAACAAACGTTTATGAGATCGTAAATGGTTTGATTGTGGCAGTAACAGAAAATCCGTAATGGTTTGAATAATTTGCAAAAGGTTAGGGGGGTTCAATCCCCTCTAACCAGAGGCAAAGGAAGGAAGAATGAAAAATAAGTTTTTAGTTCGGGTGATGGTTGGAGCGATTTTGATACTGTCACCGCTTTCTTTCTGTCAAGCAGAAGGGACAGTCACAGAAACATGGACTACTTTTGGAGAGCCAAACAAAGTGATCCTTAATTGGACAACCACCACCAATGGTAATGCAACAGGGGTTCTTACTAAATATATCAGGGGCGAAGTCTATCAGGTTGTTTTAGTTTCAACAAGTGTAGCGGTGGCGACATATTCTGTGGTGCTTACCAATTCAGCAGGAGTTGATCTGCTTCGCGGGACTTGTTCGGCTTTGGCCAGTAATAGTACGGTTGTAGTCTGTCCGGGAGTGAGCATAAGGGATGGTATATCTTCCAACGTGACCCGCTGTGCGTGGAATGATATTCCTACGCTGTCTGTGACCGGTCTTGGCACAAACTGTTCGGGTAGAGTTGACCTGTATTGGAAATAAAAACATAGGAGGAGATCATGGCAAAGCGAAAGATAGAACGAGTTGAGGAACAGGACGGGACAACTGAAGAGCAAGAACCGGTTGTTGCTGTTGTTCCCGAGAGAGTGGAGTTGCCTCCCCAGAACACGGCTCGCCCAGAACTCCCGGCTGAAGAGGTCAGGACGATAGAGATCAAGTGTCCGTCGGCGGCAGGCATCAGGCGTGTACAGAACTACGTGCTGGTGGAAGCTGGCAGGCAGTGGCACAAGATTTCCGTCAGGTCTGGCGATAAGGTGACGTGTGAGTTGAAGATAATTCGCGCTCCTGTGGCAAACAAGATGATTGAGAAACCCGATGAGGCAAAATGAGTCCATTCGCTCATAAACTATTTGTACGTGAGGTGAAAGGCTTTGATGAAGACGAGGGTCGATGGATCACAATGAATGGCAGGGCTATATTCATCGCTGAGGGACAAAGTGTATCTGATGCAATTGCTAAACGTGATGGAAAAGATAAAGGGAAAGAAGGACCTTCATCTGCTGAAAAACGAGCATTTACAGCAGTAACAAAACCATTGCGCGAAAAGGTGTCTGGAGGCGACGATGTCGTTTTCTTGGGTAAGGATGGACATGTTCAACACGGGATAGTTCATCTGTCGGAGACTTCAACAGAAAAATACAAACGAGGGGTTATTGAAGTTAGGATTCCTGGGGGCTCAATTAAGGATATACCAAAGGACGAATTAAGAATGCCAAAAGGTGGGCATAGAACGAGGGAAACATGAGCAGTCTGTTGACAACGCGGTTCTTGCTAAAGCAGCAGGCGGGGATATCCGGCTCCACCGATGACACTCTCCTGGACCGGCTGATCGCGGACGTGTCCGAGGCGATAGAGCGCAAGTGTGACCGAACATTCGGGACGGCTACCTACCGCCAGTGGCTTGACGGGACAGGGACAAGGAAGATGATCCTGCCCAACTCACCCATCACCAACATCTACATGGTCACGGGTTACTACGATGATGTGATGACGGTGATGTTCACAGGCGGCGAGGAAGCGTCCGTGTCGGTAACTAGTTCATCTGTCCTGCTGCACAGCGTGAGCACGGCGGGTGCCGAGACCAGCACCACGCTTGCCCTGGCGACCTACAAGACCGTCACGACCCTGGCCGCACAGATCAACCTGACGGCTGGCTGGACGGCGGTGATACAGTCCGGCATGGAGACGAGGCCGACCACGCTGCTGAGGCCAATGTGGGCAGACGACGCGACCGACCCGAACCTTGCCGAGCTGACGATAGCATCCGAGACCGACAAGATCAGGGTGTCGTGGGCTACCCAGCGAGCGATAGAGAGCGCGGATGGATTTGGCTTTACTTGCGGGAAGCAGAACATATTCGTGTGGTATGTGGCTGGGTACACCCTGCCGGTTGACAACACAGGGCATACTGCACTTGAGACAGCGGGAGACCTGCCGGGTGGACTTGTCTATGCGGTGAATGGAGCGATAAATGACTCTTACCTGTCACGGAAGCGAGATTTTACCCTAAAGAGTGAAAGCATCGGTGCATACTCATACTCCAACGCCGATACGTCGGTGGCGGCGGCTGTGGACGCTCGATGGAGGGAGTTGTCACCTTACGCGAGGAAAACTTTATAATGTCCTTCACAGGATTATTGAACAGCACATTTGATTTGATTTCACTGGGCATGACGGTGGACGCATACGGCGGGTGGTCATCCTCCCCATCAACCGTGTCTGCTATGTCCAGTGTTCCTTGCAGGATAACGGAACTGAGTGCGACCGAGCGGGAGTTGCTCTCGCGGGAGGGCACGAGCGCAAGCCATAAGGTGTTCTGCGACTACACCTCGGTGATCACGACGAAGCATGAACTTGAGATAAGTGATGTGAGATATCAGATAGTGAGGGTGAACGACATTGACCGGATGGGACATCACCTTGAACTAACTACCAATTTGACAGGATAAATATGGGACTCGGTACTCTAATCTGGCGAGGACAGGCTTTCATGGACGCCGTGGAGAAGAAGGTCAAGGCGAACCTGGACTCGGCGGCGATCATGGTGGCAAATGACGTAGTGGAATCATTTGGTTCTGCTCCAATGGAACCCAATAAAAGTGGCGGGTTTAAGAAGAACAGTTCTAAGGCGTGGAAACGCGGGCATCCATCTGCTCCTGGTGAACCACCCAATATCCAGACCGGCCATCTGAAGATCAGTATTGGTTTTGACGCCCCGAGTGCGCTGGTCAGGCGGGTTGGCAGTAGGATGAAACCGGGGGATAGGGACAATCCGAACAGCGAGAAGCATACGTATGCTTGGTATCTAGAAATGGGCACAGCTTATATGGGAGCGAGGCCCTATCTGATGCCAGCAGTCAGGCGAAACAGGTTAAAGGTGTTGTCAATGATAGTAAAGGGAACGTAGGACGGTCAAAACAGCGTCTAGAACGGTCGAGGACGGGTGCAAAATATGAAAAGGGTAAAAGGTTAAGGGGCAAAATGGACGAGCTGATAAAGGCGATCTGCGCTCAGTATACAGGTTCTTCAGGGGCCAACCTGCGCGCCAAGACCGGTGCCAACATCTATCTGGACACTGTTCCCCAGAACGTGACTGGGACGTGGCTGGCTTTTTCAATAGGAGAGGGAAACCAGCAGTGGTCAATGGGATCGTCAAACCGTAACTACATTCAGGACTGGCACGTCACCTTCAGGCTTTGCACGAGCGGGGCGATCACCAACCTGACTGTCGCATTGCCGTTGCTGACTGCTTTATACGACGATCAGCTTTTGACAA
>JAQUQE010000045.1:0-2948 GCA_028716225.1 Dehalococcoidales bacterium
ACCGGGAGAATGGGTTGGCGACCGGCACTTCAAGCTGGAGGTATCGAAGCTCATTCTGGAGGCCATCGCTTTACCTGGAAAGTGGGATTCGGAAGTCAACACCCGGCTATGGGCCAAATTTGAGCAGTTGATGGGAGAACTGACGGGGTGATTCTGTGGGCCAAGAAGAAAGAGTATGGATAGCAACTCCCCGGCAAAGGGAGTTTTTGCTTTCAGAGGAAGATGAGGTTCTGTACGGCGGCGCCGTAGGCGGCGGCAAAACCCAAGCCTTACTCATAAAGTGTGCTATGCGGTGCATGGAAGTCCCTGGGGCGCACGTTTTATTCCTTCGCCGTGCGTACCCCGACTTGGAAATGTCGGCGATCAAGTCATCCCATGAACTCTTTGCCGGGACAGGGCCGAAGTATGACGGGGGGAAATACCGCTGGAAGTTTCCGCACTCAAATGCTCCGGCGTCTGTATTGCAGTTCGGCTACCTTGAGAAAGACAATGATGTATTTCGGTACTACTCGGCGGAATTTGACCTGATCTGTTTTGACGAATTAACTCAATTTTGCATGACCCCCGAGCACGAGGTTTTAACGGAAAGCGGCTGGAAGCCTATATCGGAAGTGCGGATAGGTGAAAGAGTGTTATCGCTTACAAAAGAAAAAAACATCGTTTATGGGGAAGTAACAGCAACCCCTGCATTTCCGTATAAAGGCAAACTAATAAGCGTAAGACAAAGAGGAATATGCTATGATGTTACGCCGAACCACCGCTTGGTGATAAATAAGCAAAATGGTGACGATTGGTACTTTTGTGAAGCAAAGGATTTACCTCGATTTGCCTACCATCCCAGAAAAGGCAATTGGGCAGATGGCAAAGAGACAGAATGGGTAACTATGCCGGATGTGAATGGAAGAGGCATTGGACCAAATCAAAACAGTGCAACTAAAATTAATGCAGATGATTACCTATTATTGCTTGGGTGGTATCTGTCGGAAGGAAGCGCATATTTATCTGCCAAATCCAGAGGAGGAACATCGCCTTGCGTAAGCATCAGGCAGACAAAGCCAAATAAAGAATTATCCCAACTAATGGACCGGTTGCCCTGGCGGGTTAAATCCGATGGCGATAATGGTTACAAAATATATAGCCGACAGTTGTACGAGCATTTTAAGCCCATGGGTAATACCTATAGCAAAAGAGTTCCCCGGTTTGTTATGAACCTGTCTAAGCGGCAAATGAAGTTATTTTTTGATGCTTTTATGGCGGGGAACGGATATATAACCCCTCACGGAAGCATTCAAATTGCGTTAGCAAATGAAGGCATAGTAGATGATCTTCAGGAAATTTCAATTAAATTAGGGCGGGTAGCAACCAAAAAGTATTTACGGATAAGAAACAAATACGATGCTTGGCAATTAAGGGTATATACAGATAACCCGGAGCGTGGTTCCGGTTGTACCGAAGTAAGAGTAAAACACCGTAAGGAAATAGATTATGAAGGCATGGTCCATTGCCTTACAGTAGAACCGCACCACACATTTCTGGTTCGCTATATGGGACGACTTTTTTGGAGCGGAAATAGCATGTACCAATTTACATTCATGCTGGCCCGTTGCCGGACTACCAAGAAAGGGGTAAAGCCTCTTATAAGGGCGGCGACAAACCCCGGCGGTATAGGTCATGCCTGGGTTAAATCTCGTTTTGTTGATAAATGCCAGGGTGGGAAGGTTTACACTGACCCCGACACCAGAAGGACAAGGCGGTTTATCCCGGCCAAGCTGGAGGACAACCCGCACATTATGGAAAACGACCCGGGGTACGAGCAGAGATTGAACGATCTGCCCGAAAACGTGCGAAAAGCGTTAAGGGAAGGCTCCTGGGAGATAACTTCCGGCCTTGCTTTCCCTGAGTTTTCGTATGATATTCACGTATGCCGGACGTTTCAACCGGATTTGTGGTGGAAAAGGTGGCTTGCAAACGACCCAGGATATACCGACCCCTTTGTATGGCTTTCTTTAGCCGTGGGACCGGACGGTAAAGTGTATGTTTACCGGGAAATTACCCGGGAACCGAAGGAACCGAGAATTACCTACTCCGACCAGGCCCGGTTGGTGCTGGATTTATCAATCGCCGAGGACCCGGATACCGGCGAGAAAGTACCCGAAAACTACGAATTTAAGGTAACCGGCCGGGATGCGTTTTCCAGGAACCCCGAGACCGGCAAGTGTATTGTTGATTACTACAACGAAGGGGGATTGTACGGCTTTTTAGAACCCCCGAGAGGGCAGAAAACGGACCGGAGATTTAGAAAGGCGGTCCTGCATGAGTACCTGAAGCCTTACGAAGATCCCCAAACCGGCAAAATGACCGCGAGGTTGCAGATCATGGATTGCTGCGAGAAACTGATCGAGACGTTGCCCGTTCTGATGGAGGACGAAAAAGACCCCGAAAGGGTAGCGTTGAGCGGCTATAACCATTGGTATGATTGTGTAGGCTACGCCCTGATAAAATGGCATAGCATTATTTCCCCCTTGCCGCAGCCTGAGATGGGCGAAATTGCCAGGATTAAAGAAAAGCTGGCGAAACAAAACCGGAGACACCGGAGGAGATTTTGGTGACGGAGCGATTGACCTATAGGGCCGGATACGGCAAGTCCACGGTGGAAAACAATATCAAGGTATTAATGGAGCTTGACGGGCTTGACCATGAAAGGGCCAGAAAAGCGGCTCTGAAGGTGGCCCGGAGGGCGTTTTTCAAAAAGCACCCTTCCGGAAACCTGCCGCCCTACCTGGAGGGGTAAACATGCCTTTGCTAAAAGGGTATTCGGTGCAGACGATTAAGAAGAATATCCGGGAAATGATCAACTCTGGAAGGCCAAAGGACCAGGCGGTGGCGGCGGCGTATAGCAAGGCCCGCGAATGTTTTAAAGACAGGCACCCGGGGAGGAAGTTGCCGGG
>JAQUQE010000045.1:3048-9129 GCA_028716225.1 Dehalococcoidales bacterium
TGAAAATTGAAGCAAACCCCCTGGAAGCGGAACTATTGAAGAAACTCCGCGAGATAGGGAACGGGCGGATAACGATCATTATGCACGAAGGGTTACCCCGACAGATAATTAAAACCGAAAGGAAAATACTGCTGGGGAAAAAATAATTCTCCGACCAGAACAACTGGAGGGGAGCATCAAGGGCAGGGGAAACCTGCCTTCGGTGCTCCCCTTTTTGCGTTAAGAAAGGGGTTAATAATTGTGCTGACCAAAGAAGATCCGCAATTAATACCGTCTCCTTATTTGGCGTTTTGCGAAGTGTTCTTGTGCCGCAAAAGGGCGCAATACCGGATCGGTAGGCCGGACGGTCCCCTTCAAGCGACCATGAACATCTGTGAGGAGTGCGCCAAAAAGATCGCCTTATCGGGAGTAGAACTATTCCCCGAACTCTTGTCGGAAAAGGAAGAAGTCAAAGAAGAAGCCGGGGAAGAAAAGCCGGAGAAAAAACCGAAGCCCAAGAAAAAGCCCAAGGCCGATCTGTTCAATCACGTAAAGCCCTTTGAGGAGGGCGATATAGGTGGATAACAACCTGTCCTTTTTTATCCTGGTGGTGGTGTATGTTATAGTGCGTGAATGGATCTCCATGCGGCACCGGGAGGAGAGAAGGGAGCTTTACGACCGGATCATGGCTGGCGGGCTGGATGAGTTTCAGGTAACCCGGGAAACAACGCCATCCCCGGGACGGGGTTTTGTACGGGAAGCCCTGGAAAAACACGAAAAGTATGTGCAGAAGTTGCGGGGGGAGGAGGAGTAAATGTTCAACCTGGCGCGGAAACGGGAGCGGTTTATCCCCAAAACGCAAGATGAGTTTGTCCGGTTTGTAGACGATGAGCATAAACGCCGCCACGAAGAGCGCCGGGGGTTTGAACTTCAGTGGCGTTTGAACATCGCCTTTATTGAGGGAAACCAGCATTTGGACATTAACCCCGTGGCGCTTACCCTGGAGGAAATGCCGAAATTATACGAAAGCCAGGAAAGGGAAGTATTCAACCATATCGCGCCGATTATTGAGACACGCTACTCAAGGTTGTCGCGGTTAAAGCCCATTTTAAGATGCCGTCCCTCGACAAACGAACAGAGAGATATTCACGCGGCCAAAGTGGGAAGCCATCTTCTCAAAAACATCACCTACGAGCAGGGCGCATTGAAGATCCTAAACGAGTGCTATGCCTGGATGGAGTCGTGCGGGTGTGTTCTGACGAAGAACGGCTGGGATCCGGCCAAGGGGCAGGTGCTGGGGAATTTTACTGACGTTATCATGGACGGGGACCAGGTATCTTTCAAGGATCAGACGGTGCGGGAGGGAGCGCTTGACGTTACCATCTGTCCTCCGCAAGAGATATTCCCCGATTCTTCGTACAGGCAAGGGATCAAGCAATGCAAGAGCATCCTTCATGCCAAGGCGTATCACGTAGATGAAGTGGACGAAATTTGGAATGTGGAAGTAGACCCCGAAGAAGTAAACGTCTTGCAACTGCAAAAGTCCATGTTCGGGGTGAGCGGGTTAGGGTACGGCTTGGGGAATTTTATGTTCGCCAACGTGAAGATGAAGGACTTCGCTTTAGTTAAAGAGTTGTGGATGCTACCCTCAAAGCACTTTCCCGAAGGGCTTCTAGTTATAATTTGCTCCAAGAAGGTATTGCACGTAGGGTCACTACCTTACCGAATTGGTGATGACGGGGAAGTAGGGCTGCCGTTTGTCAAACTGGACTGTATTGAAAGGCCCGGGGTGTTTTGGGGCAAAAGTGTGGTGGAGAGGTTAATTCCCCTTCAAAGGCGGTACAACGCCTTAAGAAACAGAAAGGCGGAATATCTCAACCGGGCGGCCATCGGGGGGCTGTGGGTGGAAGACGGTTCGATGGATCTTGCCGACCTGGAAGCTCACGGCAACGATCCCGGTTATATCGGTATAGTCAATAGGGGCTACAATTATCCCAGGGAGAGAGTGATTCCGCCTCTGCCGGATGCTTTTAATACCGAAGAATTCGGGCTTTTGCAGGAGTTTAACATGCTGGCCGGAGTATCCGACCTGGCCAGGCAGTCCAAGGCCCCCCCGGGGGTGAAGTCCGGGAAGGCGATCAGTTTATCTTTGGAGCAGGACGATGCGAGACAGTTCTCTACCGCGCTGAACGTGGAGCATTTCTTAATTGACAACGGGAAGCAGTGGCTAAGGCTGACCCGGCAGTTCAAAAGGTTCCCTTCGGTCCTTCGCTCAATCGGTGAAGATAATTTAGTGGAGTTGATCGATTGGACCGGGGCGGATCTTCATAGTGCCGATGATGTTGTATTGGATGCCCTGTCGCCGATGCTTGAATCTCCAATACAAAGGCGGCAAATGGTCTTTGACCTTCTTGGTGCTGGCTTACTTATTGACCCTGAAACGGGCAAGGTCGAGAAGGACATGAGATCGCAGATATTTGAGATGCTTCAACTTGGGAACTGGGAGGCCGCCGATTCGGACGATCAACTGCAAGTATCGAAGGCCAAGCGGGAGAATTTGATGCTCAAACAAGGGCAACTGCCGCAGCCCGTGCCTTACGATGACCATATTCTTCACATGCAAACGCATAACAAGGAGCGGTTGACCGCAGAGTATGAAGCGATGATCCGCTCAAACCCGGTTTTAGATTTTCTATTTAGGAATCATGTGGACCAGCACTTGATGATGATGGCGCCAATGGGGTTGCCGGGGATGCAGATACAACCCCCGCAAGGGCAGGTGATGCCCGCCCAGGCGCCAGAATTGGCCCCGCCGGTCCTCTGATCATAAAAAAGGCGAACAACACGGATTTTTTAAGACTGTGCGCTTAAAGCGAATAACACGGTCTTTTTTCGTGCGCCAAGGAGGAAACACAAATGAAACACTTGCTTCTGAAGCATGCCGACAACCTCTTTAAGCGGTTTAGTGACGGTGGGGGAGAACCTCCAGTAGGCCCCCCGGACGGAGGCGGCACGGGAAGCACATCGCCTGATCCTGGCGTGTCTGGTGCGCCTACACCTGTGGACCCGCAAGGGACAACTCCGGCCCCGGAGCCCGTTTATGCCGGGAGATTTAAAAGCCCGCAGGACATGGAAAAGTCGTATTTGGAGTTAGAAAAGAAGCTGCGCGAACAGGGCCAGGAACTGGGAACCCTGCGGCCTTTGGCCCAGCAGGTGAACCAATTACCTGCGATGATCGAGCAGAAGATCCAGCAGGCTATCGAGAGCCAGAAGCAGCCCTTGACTTTAGAGCAAAAGCGGGAGATCAACGAGCAGCTTCTGGAGAAGTTCAACGACGATCCGCAAGGGTTCCTGGACAACATGCGCCAGGAGATTTTTACCGAAGTCCAGGGGGCGGTTAAAAAGCAGTACGAACCCCTGGAGCAGCAGATCCAGAACTTCGACCGTCAGGCCCGGTGGAACGCGCAAGTACAGCAAGTAGCGGCCAAGTATCCCGATTACGCTGAAATGGTGCCCCTCATGCAAGAGGTTATCGGAAGGCACGGCAACACCCTCATAAACGATCCAAGCGGGGTAGAGATTGCCTACTTCATGGCTAAAGGGATGCGGCCGGTTCAGCAGGCAGACCCGCAAAGACTGTTGCAGGATCAGAATTTCCGGCAACAGATCGTACAGAACCAGGAGATCCGTAACCAGATCATCGCCGATTACTTAAACCAAATTCGCCAAGGCGGCACCCCTCCCGTAGTGATCGGCGGTCAACCTGCCGGGGCTTCTCCAAGCAGCACTCCGGCACAGATCAAGACGGCTAAAGACGCTACTAAGGCGTCTTTAGGCTTGTTTCAAAAATTCCTGGGAGGGGGCACTTAATAAAGGAGTGAGTTTTAGATGGCTGACCTGACTATTGCTGCTGTATCCGAGGCGCTAAAGTTAAACTATTTAGCGTCTTTTCGTTATCAGCTTAACGATGAGGCGTCCCGGTTTTTAGCCGAAGTCGAGAGAGACTCGGAGCATGTAGTAGGCAAAGAGATCGTCATGGCTTTAAGGTATGGCCGGTCTGGGGGTATCGGAAACCGTAATGATGACGGCACCCTGCCGACCCCCAACGCGCGGAAGACCAAACAAGCGAAATGGGAAACCAAGAATATTTTCGCCCGCTTCCGCATTAGCGAGAAAGTCATTGCCGCTTCAAGCAACAACTTGGGGGCTTTCGCCAACTTGTTGGAGCAGGAGATCGAGGACATCCAGACGGATGCCAAACTGAACCTGTCCCGCCAGGTATTAGGCGACGGCACGGGCGTGCTGGCCACCGCTTCGGCGGCTGCTCATGCTGATGGTGTAGTAACAGTTACGGTAGATGACACCCTGTATCTGGCGGAAGGGATGATTGTGGATATTGTGAAGGTGGCGGACGGGGCAGTACGTCATGCCGATACTACTGCGGTAGAAATTACCGCCGTCCTTTCCGACACACAATTCACTTATGCCGGAACTGAAAATGTTCCCCAAAATACCGACCTTGTGGTTGTTGCCGGTTCGTACGGCAAGGAGATGACCGGCCTGGACGCGGTGATCGCCGAGAACACCTCTTTGTACGGGATCGACCGCAGCGAAGCCAAGTACAAGTGGCTGAACGGTCGCTTGAAGAGCGTCAACGGTGAGATCTCGGATGTGGAGATCCAGTACGCCATTGACGAAGTGGAAAGAACCACCGGATCTAAGATCAACTTCCTCATGGCTTCGTACGGGGTAAGAAGGGCGTACCAAAACCTGTTGCAAGCGATGAAGCAGTTCCCCAATACTCTGGAGTTAAAGGGCGGGTTTAAAACCATGACCTACTCCGGCGGGGATCAGCCGATTCCGTTTGTGGCGGATAAGTACGTCAAGTCCGGGCGGTTATATTGCCTGGACTTGAATGACTGGAAAATGTACGAAATGTCTGACTGGAAGTTCTTAGATCGCGAGGGTTCTGTCCTTGTCCGCGTAGCCAATAAGGCCATGTGGGAAGGGACGCTTTTTAAATTCTGCGACCTGGGATGTCAAAGGCCGCGTGGGCAATTCCTGTTGTATGGTATCACCGAGCACTAAAAAGGGGGGGCTTTAAGCCCCCCTTTCCGATCAGGTCTATAAGGGACGGGCATACAGGAGGCTTAAAAAGTCTATGGCGGTAGCTACGACTTTAAAACAAAGAACTCATTTGGGGAACGCGAGAATGAACGTGGCGGACATTGCTCTTGCGGCGGAAGAGTATCTCACGGGCGGTATTGTGATAACTGCGGCAAAATTGGGTCTGGTCGGGATATATTCGGTAATGCCTGTTCCCGCCGCCGGGTATATCTTTGAGTTCGATCATGACAACTTGAAACTTAAAGCCTATACGCCCCTAAAAGCGCATGCCGCGCACGACCATGCTAACAGCCTGAGTATGGTAGCGACAAATTCCCGCTTGTCGCACAGCGGGGCCGACATCCTGGGTTCGGGGAATACCGATGCCATGGCGACCGATGAGGATGCTTCGCCGACCAACGGGGCGGTCGTGCACGCCCTGGCCTCTGTTGGGAGTGACGGGGCGGTAACCCTGGATACCTTTACCAACCCGGACATCGGGCGGAACCTGTGCGTTGTTCTCAAGAACAACTCGGGCGGCGAACTAGTCATGGACGACGGCGAAGTAGAACCGACGCCCATTACCGTTTCGGTCGAAATTACCGGGACCTGGCGCGGTGTGGTGCAAACGGAAACCATCGATCTGGTGTTTACAGTAGACAACAAAACCATCGCCAACACGAAATTCCGGTATCAGTACGGCGTAAAGCCTTTCGATACGGTCACTGCGGCGACCGTGACCGGCTTTCTGGCGGCCCATGAGGGTATGCAGGTATCGCTGGGCTTGGGTTCTAAGGTCGGCCTGCCGGCTGATTTAGCAACTCCTGCCGAGGCGGATGTCATCAGCATCAACCGGTCCGCCTCCTGGCTGGATCCTGACGGTATAGTGGATACCACCAACATGACCGTCAACCTGGGGACTATCGCCGATAATGCCGACTTCACCATTGTTTACCAGGGATCCGGTTTTCTGACGGAAGTTTCCATCACCAACGC
>JAQUQE010000046.1 GCA_028716225.1 Dehalococcoidales bacterium
TCTTGAGCTAGTTGCGCTTTCTTTCTTTCAATTTGAAACTCAAGACGCCTGATAGTGTCATCGACTGATGGCATAGACGTGATATGAATTGCCATTTAAGACCCCCGGACTTTCGCTATGGCTGCCTCAAACGCCTGGTCAAGCTTCTCTTGCCAGCCGTCCTGTTGAATGGTCTCAGTTAAAAACTCCGGACTGTCGGCCAGAAACTCCATCTGTCCGCCGATATCCTTCAGTCGCCGGGTGAGCTCCTGCTCATGTTCTTTCTCTTCAGGGGCGATATGATTATAGATCTCCGCGGTAACTTTATCGCCATAAGAACTTGCGTTCTCGGCTCTCTCTTTATAGTCTTTCTGGGCCTTGATCTCTTCACGGATGCTCTGGGCCAGGTCCCTATGAACGATAGATCTCCCGCTTCTCTTCCAAACATCACCCTCTTCAGATTTGCTAATGGGATGGCTCTCTCGCTTATCTTCCCAAGCCGGAACCTCTAACCAAGCTGTTTGATCTTCATGGTTGTCCGGTTCGTCAATCCCTACTACGAATCCTGAAAACCTTTCGTTGCCGAGTTTAAACTCGATTTCCTCACCAATTCTTACGAATGAGTTTTCCTCCGTATCCGGTATAAATTCAACCTTAGGAGGCGTTTCACCACGCTGTACCATACCCTTGAGTTCTTTCTGCCAGGAATCCCAGGAAACTATTGAGCCGACTTGGACACCGGAAAGGAAACGGACAAACCGGGGGGCTTTCTTGACGGCCGGCAGCAGGCCAGGTTCTGCAACAGGGTCCCCACCGGCTATGACGAAGAGATCTCCATACCTAACGAACTTGCCGCCCAGGTTATTAAAGACGGCGTTCCAAACGGAGTCGGGGACTCCCAGCGGATTCAGGCCGCTCTCGCCACTATAAATAGGAAGGTCAACCTCTTCGAACATATTGCCGGTCAGAACCGATTCGGCGTACTTGACCGGGTCATGTTTGGTCTTGGCCATGTACTCGTTGTTACAGGGAAGCAGCTTTTCGGGGAATAGCGCCGGCTGGTCCATTCGCCTGCCACTGTTTAACCTCATAAGATCTCCGAGGTTTAAAGCATCGATCTCATTGGCGACTTTCCTTTCCTCATCACCGAGAGAGCTGGACTTCCAATTTGCCCAGGCCGACATATTATAGATCGCATCAACGGCAACGTAACCGTCCTTCGTTACGGGACTGCATTTTCTCTTATAATCGTGAGGAAAATGGACAGCTCTGCTAATTAAAACATAAGAAGGCAGCGCGGTAAAATCACTCCACTTTATATAATGTGTTCCCGGTACCTCTCCTTTTACCGGCAGTTGGCTCTTCTCTTTTACCCTGGCTTCCAGTTTCTCGATAATAACCTGGACGCCTGGTGACCTGGGATTACCGAACATCCACCTGACTATATTATTGATATTATCAACCTTGTTCAGATAGCGGTCGAAATATGGTCTATCATCAAAACTAAGATTGCTAAGGAAGCTAATATCAGTAAATATTTGATCCAGGTCATAAACAGTAAGGCTATCCATCATTTCCTGGATATGCTTCAAATCAACTCCGCAGATATCGGAAAGGGTCTTCTGCTCCGGATCAATCACACTGGCTTTCAGTTTCTCAACCGATTGAACTTTCAGCCAGACAGGCTTAGATTTGCTAGGTATATTTGCCTTGACATACTTCTGATTGAGATCGATAGGCTCATTAGCAGGGAGCAATTCCAGTTCTTTAACAGCGGCCAGGTAACCAGCCGGGCCGCTCAGGCTTTTGGGCTTGTACTGGCCCTATAGGTCATGGCATGGCTGCCTTTAGCTAATGCTCCCATACTTTCGGCGTAATCCAGAACGCTCTTTTCGAATTCTCCGCTGGGTGACTCGGATCCCCACCAGTGCTCTCGCGGCATGCCGCCTTTAAAAAAGCCGTCTTCGAACATCTCACTAACGGCTTCGTCCCACCACTCCATCACCGTTTCATCATTTCTTTTGTCCCGGATTTCGACATGGGCGCGGTCCCTCTCCTGCCAGGTGTGAATCTCGACGTCATCGCGGGTAGGCTTGCCGAGTTTACCCCTTTTCTTGACGTCCGGCAGCATAGGAATCTTGCCACCCCTCTCCAGGTATTTAGTGGCCGGCTTCTGCAGCAGAGCCAGCGAGATAATCAGAACACCGCCGACGATCAGAACAATGGGCACAATGGCCTTGCTTATGGTATCGATCTTTAAGATACCGAAGGTAACCAGGCCCATTGCAGCCAGGGGGATAATGAGGGGAAGAAGAAGCTGCCACTGATAGATCTCGTATGGTTCACTCTTCTTGATGTCGAAGCTGGTAACTGTGACCCACGCGCCCCGTTCACAGGTAGGATAGCTAATTTCGTGACCGGTAGCGGTGATCGACTCGTACATTTGCTGGAGCATTTCGGGGGTCGGGGTATCCTCCGTGCAGATCTCAACGCGGCATGTCCCACCAACCGGAGTTTGCTGCTCCATAACGTCAAGGGCGAGTCCCAGATCTTCAATCGAGTAACCGACTAGCTGAGTACTCATAAAAAACCTCCTCGCGAGAAGTTATCTACATTATGTATAACGCAAGGAGGTTTTGTCAATACTTTATGTTATTTAGCCGGGGCGCCGCATCCAGGACACTTCTCAAGCGCCTGGGCCTTTTCCCTTGTCATGGGGAAACTCTTGCCGCATTTATCACAGGTGACAGTAACAATATCCGGCCCTTTCCCTTGTCCGGTATCGGCGATCGCCGGCGCCTTCTCCGGATGCCGGCAGCACTCAAGCATATAGGACCGCATATTTACTAAATAGGTAGCTCCCTGCTCTCCCATGCCCTGGATCATCTGGCTGAGATCCGGGGACGCCTCGGTTAAAAACTCCAGGAGGTCCAATACGCTGATACTGCTCAGGAACTTAGCAAATGGCTGAGCTTTTTCAAACATATCGGAGGTGACAGGCGGCATCTGGTTTTTAACAATCATTTCCCTAAACTGGTCAAGGGTAAAGTTGGACAGCCACTCTTTAAAGCCTTTTACTATCTTGGGCCGTTCAAACTCGACGGCCATTTGAAAACCGAACTCACTGGCGGCGTTCTTAATTCCCTGAAACATTTAACTTCCACCTCCGTCAGCTGGTTTATTAGCCATTCTTTCTGCTGCCTTAGTCACCTTGCCCAGCAGGTCCTTAAAGCCATTGCTGATATCTACCTTGATCTGATGGCTCTCCTCCTCCCGGCGGCGTCTATCTTTAAAATCCTCTAATCTGAGATATAAGTCAATACTGTCGGATGACACCCTTTGCTTACTGCCATCGGCCTGTTCGATAGTAACCGAAACACTCTCCTTTGCATTAGCCGGATTAACTGCCGGCGGAGGCGGAGGCGGCCTAATAATAATCGGTAGATCGCCGGTTATCTCACTCACCTGACCGGTAGCAGAATCTACCATGAATCGTTTAGGCGCTGGCGGAGGAGTAGGATTCACCGGCGGCGGCGCACTAAATACTAATGGCTTATCGGCTTCCCACGGTATGAGCTGACCATCTTTCCAAACCCAGATCTCCTTTTTTGGAGCGGCAGCCTGCGCTTGCGGTATGATCATGGGAATTCCAGTGTTCTCGACAACTTCTACCATCATATTCCCATCCGGTCCAGGCTTTACCAGGTAACCTTTAGGCGGCGCCTGCCCGCTGTTGCCTCTCATTTCATCGATAGCCCCAATCCAGTCCTTTATTTGTTCAGGCAAGCTTTTATTACTGGCGCCATTCCCGCCGGCGCTGGCGCCGGCCCTGGCTTTGCTTATAGCACGTACCTTTGATAGCTCGAGAGCATCTTTATAAGTAAGAGTTCCCAGGTCCGCCCCCACCTTTATCGGTTTATCATCCGGATCCAGATCGTAATCCCTGACCTCTTCTTCCGCCTTCTTCTGCTTTTCCTCAGTACTTAAACCGGTGTCTTTTACTTTATTTATCTGCTTATCGGTGATCTTGTTTGAAACGAACGACTTACCGGACCAGAACCTGAGCCATCTCTCCAGGACGTCGGCCCGGATTCCCATGCCGCTGAGGGCCTCAGTAACCCAGTTCATATCCTTATAATCGCCGCCCTGGAAAACGTAATTAGCAACAGCGATAAAGAAGGCGTCTTTACCGACTGCGCCGGCCGACTGGCCGCATTCAATAAACTGCTGAAAAGGAGTCATATTAGCCGACGCGACCTGGACTTCCTCCGAGTTGACCGGCTCCTGTACCATCTTGGCCAGCTCCTCCCGGCCAAGCTCTGTGATCGTCCACTTTTTGTCTTCGTCCTGAGTGGCCCACTGGCGCTTTTCGAACAGATCGAGCTGAGACTTAAAACCTCCCTGTTTTTCCTTGAGAATCTCGGCGAGTTCCTGCTGGCTGACAGAACCTGTCTGATTCGCCAATTCCCTCAATACCTTCTCTTGACTTGCCATATCTACCTCCTACTCCTTTAACATTTGACACTTCTTAATCAGCAGCAATCTTTCATCTGAAACGGGCAATTTCGGTTTTGACTTTTTGCGCTGATGCTTGGCAATCTCCTTTTCCTTTTCGGCAGCTCTTTCTAACAGGTGGGCAGTACGCATATCGCGGTCCGGGCGGTTGTAGCAGTTATGGCAGTAGTTAAGGTCGTCAAGCTCTATCCCGTCCTCATCGTGGCCGTCCCCCAGAGCTATACCACACAAATAACATCTTATTACCATCGATTATAAACCTTGTTAAGTTAATGACTTAACTTGTTATTAACCAGTTTATACCTTAACTTTTTAAAAAGCAATACCCCAGTTGCCTATTGACAAAAAGACCTGTTTAACATAAGCTAAGAGTCACAGGAGGAAAAGATTATGCCAATTAATGTATGGCCAGCTGTTACCTATGTTATCGACAAGATACCCTTCGCCAGAATCTTCTCCCCCCCTCCTTCCCAGAGAAAAAGCGTTGAAGAGCTGAAAGAAATCCTCGATAGTACGCAGCCTGTTAAACCAGCTAAAACCGTTGTCACAGAAGAGGAACCGCCCAGGCCCAGGGAAACCAATCACCCTTCCTTTATTAAAGAAGAGCCAATAGAGGAAGGCGAATTCCGGGAGGAGCCCGCTGATTTACCTACCAAGGTCCACCTGGCGCCCCGGCCAGCCTCCATATCTAATGTAACTACCGAGGAAACGGTCGCTTACCAGAACCGCGAAATTGGCAAACAACTGCTGCAGCTGGAAAGACACGCCAGCCAGAAATTCACGATTGCAGGCAAGCGCTGCGACTGCCTAGTAGGTGGAACACTCATTTATAATAATCATGCCCCCATAGCAATTGGTAAAATCCAAGGCACAGTACTGACTCATAAAGGACGAGTTCAAAATGTTACACAACACATGGATAGGCTTTATGATGGGGATTTGAGAGAGATACGAGTTGCCTATTCTAATGTCCCTCTCTTGATAACACCAGAACACCCCATACTGGGTATCTCTAACGCATGGAGAAATAACTGGAAATGTAATTATGGCGGTTTATCTGAGGAAAACATAAAATGGGTACCTGCCTCCGATATGACAGAGGGTTCATTTACTGCCTTTCCCCGAATACGACGAATTACCGACATGGATATAATTACACCCGACTTAGCTGAATTACTGGGATGGTACGTAGCCGAAGGTTCAAAAGAAAAGGATCCCCAAAATAACCGAATAGTATTATCTCTCAACAAGCAGGAAACCGATAATATACTGCGCATACGTGCTCTGTTCGCAAAATGCTTTGGGGAAGATACCATCATACGAGATCGGGAAACATCTACCCAGATTGAATATACCAACAAAGCATATATCGGCCTCTTTACAGAATTTGGTATTGGAACTCATAACAAGCAAATCCCAGAATGGATGCTTTACTTACCTGAAGAAAAACAATATAGATTTCTTAATGGTTACTTCCATGGCGATGGTAATAAAAGAGAATGCCGCTCTAATGAGCTTCAAGCTACTACCGTTTCACAACAACTAGCTTATGGACTGAGACTGGTGTTATTCAGACTGGGCATACTTCATGGAATCCATATGGCAAAACAGCTTGATGGTTTGATCGCAGGACGGGTTATTATTGGTAATGGTACGCGTTATAATATCCGAATAGGTGGTGCAGCAGCAAAAACACTTGGTAACAAGATAGGCTTTGAATTTAAAAACTTTAATACAGTCAATGACCATACACCAATGAATTGGGGAGATATTACTGAAAATTATGTCTTCCTTCCCATCAAATCTAACGAACCAAAGGAATTCCATGGCTCTGTTTATAATATAAGTGTAGCTTATGACGAAAGCTATCTTACTATTAACGGTGCTGTCCATAACTGTGGCCAATCCAGGCATTTGCTCGACCTGGAATCCCTGGCAGAAGAAACCATTTCGATGGTCGATAATCCTGATATTTACAACCGTATTCTGGATTTCGTTAAGGACATGGGTCCTAAAGTAACTATTGAGGCCCTTGAATCCGGCCAATACGATGTTGAGTTTGCAGGATTTGTTACCAAGGCCCGGGACTTCCGAAAAGAGCTCCTGGGGACTCTCGATTCTAAAGCTTTATTTCCACATAAAGAGGAGGAGAAAGTTTAATGCCTATGAGAATCGTACTTCTAACAGCAGATGAATGCGGTATCTGTGATGCGGCCAAGGCGGCCTTCGAAAAACGCTTTGTTAAAAACATGATCCGGGGAGAAGCGGCAATAATCAACCTTGATACAGATGAGGCTTATCAAGAAAAATGGGCGGAACATGAGCTGGAGCTTGCACCGGTTGTCTTACTGGAAGATGGCGAAGGTAATATCATATCTACTATCCCCCCTGAGGAATTACTGGATTATAAACTGCCTGCGGAAACAGAGCAGCCGGCCGAAGAAAAACCTGCACCGCCGGAAGCCGAAGAAAACAAAACCTTGACAAACCCTACATAACATAATACATTATATATAACCGCCTGCATGCAGCGGTTAGTCCGAGGTCGATAGGACTTAAATAAATACGTAAGGAGTGGATGACCATGGCCGCTAAATGGAAAAGAGTTGTTCCCCAGGTCGTAACAGGTCAGATCCAGGCCGTCGCCGCAGGAAAACACTTGACCGTGTTTGTGCGAAAGCCTAGTGCTCCCGGAGCTGGCAGCCCCGAGCAGAAGATGAAATTCTCCAAATGCGCTAAACAGACCAAGGGTATCACCGATCGTCTGGAGCGCAACCAGAAGATGTCTACTTGCTTAAGATAAGCTGAGTTCCGCGAAACCCGATCCGACAAGCAAAGACCGTAGCTCATGGAATCGCAAGCTACGGTCTTTCTTTTATCTAAAAATCACTGATATTTGTTGTTGAACAGCCTTCTATTGTTAGAAATGAAGCTGATTTGTTTAAAACTGCTAATATTATTAGTAATATTTTACCGCTTGTTGTTTGACTTGTGGGTTATCTTCTCAAGGATGTTGTCACCGAAGAACTCCAGCGCCCCGGTCCTGTCGTCGACCTGGATAGTATTATTCTGTTTGTCCTCCCAGCACTTCAAACACATGCCGTCCCTGCCCTGCAAATACTCCTTCTTACAAGCCGAACAGACCGGCCCTGTGGCAGCCAACCACTCCTGTTGAGTGGGCCTGTGATGATGTCCGGTGACTATATTAAGGTTTGGGTCAACCTCGTTTAACAAGCTTCTCAGCGATCTTTTCGGCATAATAGACTCTCCTCCGGTGAGCTTCCCACTCTTCCTTTATTATATATACAGCAAATCCGCCGATAATACATACCAGGATAGAGCCGATTAATAAAAGCGCCTTTCTCATAGAGTTTCCTACTGGGCGGCTGCCGCTTTCCTGGAGTCCATAATAACCTTATAAGCCTCATTGATCTTGCTGAACTTGACAGAATCCGGCTTGGTACCGGTGTCCGGATGCAGCTCTTTGCACCAGGCGCGGAAAGAAGCCTTGACCACAAAATCCGGGACATCCGGGTGGATCCCCATTATGTAATATGGATTGTTGAAGTCCGGCGCCGCCTGCTGGCCGGTATTCAACTTCTCCAGCACATCATCACCAAACAACTCAACCCCGTTGGCAATTACCCTGGAAAGTTTTTTACCGGTTAAAATCTTGCAGACATCATCTAAAGTACGTAATCCTCTAAGAAGTTCGCTCCCCTTCTTTGCCATAATCTATCTTCCTCCGCTGGTACAAGACTAACCGGCCTCAAGTCAAACATATCCAGGCCGGCTTCGGTCGCAAAAACATACTGATCATTAAATATGGCATACACGTTATACTTACCGGTAACAGGTACCCAGGGCGACGCGGTAGCCTCCAATATCCGATCATGTCCGTTCTCATCAACTACCACAAACATATGCCCTTCTCTGGCGCCCATACTATTGATACGGACTCCAACCGCGCAATAAACCTTCTCGGGTGGAATGTAATTTCTTAAAATAGAACAGAGTAATATACTGAGGCAATCGCAGTCTCCTGCTCTATTTCTCAGTGTCTCAATCGGCAGGCTCCAATAATCTCCCTCTTCATGTGCGAACTGGGTAAAGGTATTGACGAATTCCTGACATGCCTCGATAAAGTCCGGAGCTTGGTGGAGAATATCGGCTACCAATTTAACTTGGGGATTATGTGGAGTGACCAGGCGGCGGATAGGGACATGACTATTCGAGTATCTGACATTACCGCTAAGCTCCTGGTATTGTTCCAGGTTTCCGATGATGCTTTCTTGATACATGAGCTTTCCTCCCTGGATGGTTTAACCATATTATACCACACCCAGTAAATAGGGTATTGACAAGCCTGCCGGACTGTGCTAGTCTATAAACACTACTAGCTAAACACTACGGCTAAACAGGTTATTTTAAAGCTAAAAGAAGGAGGTAAAGCTATGGTAACCAAGACCCCAGCCGGACAACATGTTCACCGTTTCAAGTTCACAGGCGACAAGGGATTCTGCGACTGTGGGGAGATCAGGGAGTACCTCGAACCATGGAAACCCGGAGCGTCCCTGCAGACCGCCAAATACACGGTTATCCAGCACGGAA
>JAQUQE010000047.1 GCA_028716225.1 Dehalococcoidales bacterium
AAAATGTGTTGCGCCGTCAGTTTTTCTTTAGCATGGCCGCTTGAAGTTCCCACTCTTAGAAACCTTGAATCCAACTTTACCTTCCTGAAGTCGTCCCAAAAACCCATCAAATCCCATACAAATCACCGTCTTAACCTGGCCTATATTCTCCTCCCCTCCCCTGGGTATTACTCTCCTGGCCTCAGCCCCATACATCTATATAGATACAACACTTCAATATACTCATTCCCATAGAGGGGAGGTATGGCCATATGGTCAAGAGTAAAGCGAGAGTAGAAGCAAAAATGAAGGAACGGGTCCGGACTGCGGGTTCTGAACTCAAAGCGGGTATGCTTGAGGGTCCAGACCCTATTGATATTGCGCTTAAAGACCCGGCGGCCCATGCAAAGAAGATGCAGGACGGCTTGAACGAGGCGATTCGGAGAGGAAAGGTTGAGGGCGGGCTGAAGAAGGCCAAGGAGCGCAACTCCTGGAAGAACAGCATTGACAGGGCCGCCAGCAACTATGAGGGTGCCGCAGACCGTATGGTGGACCATGCCATGGAAGACTATGACGCCAGGGCCGCCGCCATTGAGAGGGCTAAGGCCAAGGTCGCCGGTATGCCGAGAACCACCCGTGCACAGCGTATCGCCTACGGTGCCGCCTACGCTCAGGCTGTTGGAGAGGAAATGGACAGGCTCTACGGTCGTAAGTCGTAAGGAGGGAGAGAATGAGCATTATTGTGTGTCCTGAGTGCGGTGAAGAACTTGATACCGAAAAGGTTGATGTCGTGGCACACGCCTACGGCCACTGGGGTGTCATGCCAAGGGACATTGGCACGCTGAGGAACACTCAGGCCCAGGCAAGATACAACCAGATTCTTGATGGGGTCAAAGGAGGGGATGAATAATGGCATTCACGCTTGTTGCATGGTCTGAATCTCAGGACACCGGCGGCGTTCTTAGTAACGTGGCGGCTGTCCCGGACCAGCATGTAACGACTGAAGACGACGACGTGCTGGTGCCGTCTTTTGCTCCGAACCTCGCAGGAGTGTTTGCAATCGGGGCAACTATCAGTGGGGCACAAATTTCAAGCCCTACGCTTAGGAAGGCATTGCTTTATGATATCAGCCCTCTAAACGTGGGTGCTGAACCGGTTGTCAGGCCGTATCTTCACGACCGTTTCACCAACCCTATTGCTCTCACTCCTGGTGAAGGGTTGAGGGCTCTGGTGTCGGAAGGTGCCGCTGGAGCAGAGCAAGAGAGTGTGTTTGTATGGCTTCAGAGTGAGTTTGAGGACATACCGGCGGGTGAGATTCTCACGGTGAAGACCACCAGCACGACCACCCTTACCGCCTATCAGTGGAGCCTCTGCAAGATGGACTTCACTCAGCAACTTGAGGCTGGCACCTACGCCGTTGTCGGTGTCAAGGCTATCAGTGCGGGAGCGATTGCGGCACGGCTTGTCATGCCTGGAAGTGAGTTCAGGCCGGGAGTCATCGCCGGGGATGCAGAGGGTGACGTGAGCGTTAACGCTCAGCGTTACGGGGCTCATGGTGTCTTTGGGACGTTTGAACACACGTTCCCGCCCCAGGTCGAGTTCTTCAGCAGTAGTGCTGATACCTCTGAAACGGTCTATATGGACCTTATCAAACTCTAATCCTTTTTAGGAGGAGACAATGAGGAACTATTATCAAACGACAGTAGGAGCGACGGCGAAAAGGGTAATAGAGCAGAACGCAGAGAGGACAGCAGTAGCCATAGCGAACGTGTCGGGGACCGATACCATCTATGTAGGTGCAGACAACCAACTTACCATAGCGAATGGTTTTCCGATTCAGCCAGGAACACAGTTGACATTCAACAAAGGCTTTGGAGATAGACCGGATATGGCGAGATGGCTTATTAGCAGTGGTCTATCGACAGATGTAAGGATCATCGAAGAGTATGGAGGGGAATAAATGCCAGCCGTGGCACAAACCTTTCCAGCCTTCTATCTGAACCAGGGAAGGCAAAGACAGGGGATAGTGAATGGCAGTTTTGATATCTGGCAAAGAGGAACGCTGTTCACTCTGACAACCGGGACCAACTACACAGCGGACAGATTCAACTACTATCATGCAGGAGGAGCAGGGACAAAGGGAGCAGAGTTGGCCTATGTTAACCCTGGTGAAGCACCAGCAGAGAGGAACATATCAAACGCCATAGTGCTTACGAGGATAGGCGTTTCAGGCGAGATTGACAACGATGAGTTTGGACAGAAGATACCAGGGGTTGATTATGGTGCGGGTCAGGCGGTAAGCATCGGTATGTATCTGTGGTCTGACGCAGATGAAGTAATAGGTAGTCTGGTGGCAGAACAGAGATTCGGGACAGGTGGAACCCCTTCACCAACGACCAGGACAACCTACGCAACGAACATACAGGTAACTACTACACCTACCTTCTACGAGTTCACGGCGATTCTACCAAGTATAGCAGGGAAGACGTTAGGGACTAACGGCGATGACCATTTGGCGGTGTTCTTGGAGTTCAACCTGAACGACGATATCCTTCTTTATACCACAGGGTGGCAGGTGAACGTAGGAACGGCGGTTTTACCATTCCAGAGGAAGAGCAGAGGCGAAGAGTTGGCCGACTGTTTACTCTTCTTCGAGAGGCTTAGTGTAGCGGGTAATTTTATGACCAGCCCGGCTATGGCCTGGGATGCAACCCATGTATGGGCAAATCTGAGTTTCACACCGAAGTTTCGACCGCCGGTTAATGCGAAGTTAAGTCTGATACCACGGTTTGGTTACTGGAAGGATGGTTTTAGTCGCTCCTTTTCTGGTGAGTCGTGGAACTACAGCGAGGCAACGGAGAGCACCATACAGGGACAGTTCACGGTGAGTTATGACCCTGGAACAAGAGGGTTGCCGTATGTATGGTGGGCAACAAGCGGAACGGCGGTATGGATTGACATAAGTAGCGAGTTGTAAGGAGGAGAACAACCATGGTTTTTGAAACAGGGTTCATGATATGCGCCGGTGTGGTAATCGGGCTAGCGACAGCACGGATATTCAACAGGGAATTAGAAAAGGTCGCAGAGAGGATGGTAGACCGATGGATGGAGTCGAAATAGGTGTGGGGGTGTTGTGCATCTTAGGCGGTGCTCTGGTAGGGTATGTCCTTAAACTAGCGGTGGAGCAGGCCATTTTGAAAACAAGGTATGCGGCACACCTTGAATACCTACATAACAAGAAGGGAAAGAACGAGAGGAGGTAACAGAGATGGCTATCGTAGACGAAATGGAGTTACAGGTCATAGAAGCAAGGAAACAACTTGAGGAAGCAAAGAAGGGGTTGTCAATCATGGCTGACGCTGGTGTAAACATCACCAGCCAGAAGGCCAGGTTGAAGGATGCAGAAAGGCAACTCCAGAAGTTAGAAAGGAGTATAGACAAGGCCAGGAGAGAAGAGGTTTAAGCGATGTTTGACCCTGTAGGGGACTTAATTGGATGGGTGGAGGACCAGATAGACATGGTTAACCGAAGGGTTAACCGTGTCTATTCTTACGTAGAGGACAGGGTAAGAGGTGCGGTTGATTGGGTTGCCGACATTGCCGGGGATGCTCTATGGTTTGCTGAGAGGGCATGGAATAAGGTTCAGGAGGTCAGTAGCAACCTTAACAGGATGATTAACGATGCTATAGACAGCGTTATAGGCGGGTTCTACTGGGTTTTAGAAGCGGGAGCGGTGTTCTTTCAGGTCACTCTACCTGAGTTGTGGGATGTAGTCTATCAGACACTGGAGAATCTTGAAAGGCTTGGTGAGTGGGTCATAGAATACGTCAGCACAGCAATAGAAGACTTGATTGAGGATATCACAAGGATAATCGAACAGATAACGGAGAAACTCACCGTTGTGTGGGAAACGATGTTCGAGGGTAACGCATTCTGGAAATGGTTTGAAAGGATGCTAGTGGTAATCTGGTGAAGTTATGGTGCTAGAAGGTTTGTTTAACTGGGTGTTAGGGACAAAGAGCGTAGAGGACGAAGCCGTTAAGAGAACAGGAGTAGCGGCGAATGTCATTAGTGCTGTCTATGACGGTGTGGAGAAGGCGACCGGGAAGCAGGTTGATAGAGCCACAGAGGAGAGGCTGAAAGAGATAGCGACGAAGGCAACGGAGTTGTCTATCAGTATGACGCCTCTAGGACCGATAAACGAGGCAACAAAGATACTGGACGATGTAGACGACATAACCAAGGAAGGGGCCGAAGAAGCGGCGGATATGCTGATATCAGCAATAACGGGGAGAACAGCAGAATTGCAGATGGAGGCGCTGATAGGGACGAAGATAGATGATTCCATGCCGTTCACGTCAGCGTTAACGACACAGATGGCGGTGGTTACAGATATCAGCCTGGTAGCGTCTACAGCGTCAATCATAGCGGAAGTGGCGAGTCTAGGGCAAATAGACCAGATAGGACGGGAAGCACGCAGTTACCTGGACTATTCGGGATTGAGTCAGGTAACGGGTTTCGGATACGGCATGATTCTAAGTTCAGCGTTACAGCAGGGTGTCCAGCAGGAGATAAACCAGAAGATACCGTTATCGCTTATGGATCCAACCATGTTGACGCTGGCTAGGTTCAGGGAGATTATAGACGATGAAACTTACTTTGAAGAGATGGGTAAGCACGGATACTCAATACAAAACGCTGAGCGTATCCTTAATACGTCGCAATTCTACCCGTCTGGCACTGACTTTATCACGTTCGCAGTCAGGGACGTGTTTAACCCTGAAGTCGTGCAATCAGGAGGGTTGGATGAAGCATTTCCTCAGGATATCGTGGAGTTTGCAGAGAAAGCGGGCATGCCTGAGGATATCCTGAGATGGTATTGGCGGGCACATTGGCAACTTCCATCCCCACAGATGGGTTTTGAGATGTTGCAGAGGAGGTTGATAGATGAGGATGAACTCAGGAGTCTTCTGAGGGCCGCAGATTGGGCCCCAGGATGGATTGATAACATCATGGCCATATCCTACAATCCCATCACCAGGGTAGATGCAAGGAGGATGTGGGAAACCGGTGTGCTGGACGATGAGGGATACAAGAATGCCATGATGGACCTGGGATACAATGAGGAGAGTGCACAGTTATACGTGGATTGGGCAAAAGCGAACGCTACCAGTGCTGAGAAGGATTTAACACAGACAACGGTGATAAAGGCATACAATACGGGATTGATGACCAGGGAGACGGCGAAGGGTTACATACAGAGGTTTGGGTATGACGCAGACGAAGCGGAACTTATTGTTACCCTGGAAGACCAGAAGGTTGCCGAAGAGATACTCGGAAACGAGATTGGGCTGTTACAGTGGCAGTATAGCAGAGCAGAGATAGTAGAAGACACTTTCCTTAGGAAGATGGAAGAACTTGGAATACCGAGAGCAGAGGCTACGAGGTATCTGAGTAAAGCGGAGGCTGATAAGGTAAAGAGGGCGAAACTACCACCGATAGAGAGTATAAAGCGGTGGTATCAGGGTGAACTCATAACACAGGCTGAAGCAAAGGATTATCTCACCCGAAGCGGTTACAGAGCGAAGGAGAGGGATTTATTCATTGAGGAGTGGAAGGTATGACAGCAGATAAGGTAGTGGAGAAGTGGGTTAAGGTTTCGGAGAAGGTAAGGGCGAGTTCTGACAAGCGGAAGGAGGAGGTAAAGAGGCTACAGCCTCAAGGGTTGAGGGGAAGATAATCCTACTTCGACCATTCCCACCATCATAGTTGTCGTTCATGTCGTCGCTGTCATACGGTTCATCGGGTGCTGTAGAGGCGAAGAAGACATGGGCGGCACCAATACTACTGAAATTGTGAAAGGGCCGGTGATAAAAGGATTCAGAGGAAGCGGATTCAGGGTTCCAGGTCTTTTTATCGACGTGTATAAACCACTTCTTGAACCACTCCATTATGGATACGTCACCTTCTATATCGGTGTCGAAGTCAAAGGGTCTACACCAGGGCTCACGCTGAGGAGACTTGTTAAGGAGGATTTTCATGGTGGTTGGTGTGGAAGCCCGAAGGGACTTTATACGTATCTTATCAAGAGGGGCCATGAGGTCTAAGAGGTATTTCTTCATGTCTGCGGGTTTGATGTCGTAAATCCACTTACCATGGAGTTTTATTTTCTCACGGTAAGCATCACGTTTCAGAGGTAAGCCTTCAAGGGACATATAACGCTTTAAGGAGAGAATGCGGGTCTTGAAGTCGTAACCTTCACACTCACAGGTAAAGGGTGCTATGCGGGTGTTAAGGGCGGTTAAGAGTGAGGGGTCATATTCTCCAGAGTAGGACACACAGATAGAATCAGTGTCGGAATACAACCACTTATAACCGGCTTTTTGGGCAACGTCCACCATCTCAAAGAGAATCAGGTGAGCACGGGAGGTTATCATACCGGCAATACACATATTTGTATGTGGGGTTATTTGAGGTTTCCTTTGGGCTTTAATACCGTAAGAGGTGTTAGACATAAACTTATAGTAGTCACGAAGGGTTTGTTTGTCAGCGACATTCTTTAAGGCGTCCTTATGAGCAATCCAGACAGTAGGCATGGACTCAGACACAGGGTTAAGGGGAATGGGCTCAAACACCGATAATACTTCCCAGGTGTGTTCAGGGAAGATAAGGGAGAGTGCATGGATATCAAAACTCCACATCCACTGTCTAAGGGGCTTATCAAGGGTGAATATCTTAAGACCCTCGTTTATGGTCCGTAAGACCACCGTAGAGGACACACGACACAGATAAGGGCTCTCACGGGAGAAGATATCTACATCCTGAGGGTTACGCTCTTCCCAGGTGTAACGGAGATATCGGTCGGTGTTCAGGTGTTTAATGGTGTTGGCATAGGCTGAACTGATATCGAACCATGCATTACGGTAATCCCACCCACGATAACGGGCCAGGGTCATACCGCCATGATAGGACTCTTCTAAGGCGTCAGTAAGACCTAACTTCTCATCCTCAGCCATGTTAAGGTCACGAAGGGTCTTTAACTCGGGGTAGGCGTCATGGTATGACTTCTTAACAAAGGTGGCGGGTGTTTTGATGTCGGACCAGTCAAGGTATGTGTAACCACGAACATCATCGATATTCTTAATCCTATCAAGGAAGACGTGCCACAAATCCTCTAATCGGTCAACATCCTGCATGATATAGTCAATAGATAGGCTGTCGTCGTCTGAATACTCGTAAATCGGTAACTTAAGTTCACGTTCGATGAGGGCTTTGAGCGATATCTTATGGTCCCGGCCGTCATCCACAAGGATGGACCAGAGTTTCAGGAAGTCGATAACGGGTGTGCTCTTAACGCCTCTTTTACCATTCTTGGGTGTAGAACCGTCATAGAGTTCTACGGTGTTGAAGGTCTTAATGAGGTTACGGAGCCCTGAGATACCACGAATCTTGTAGTGATGACCGAAGAGTTTTAAGTCCCATATGCTCCCTGTCGCTGTCTCTTCCCAGTGCCAGGAGGTGTAAGGAGCAAAGGCTTTGGCTATGGTGAAGATGTCATAAGGAGCACCGAAGAAGATAACAGCCTCAGCCTGCCACCAGAGCGCCCGCAATGTATAATAGTCCTCACGAGTAAAGGAGTGTAGCCACCCGTGAACCCCATTCATCCGCCATTGAATGTATAGGGGTTCGCCGGTGTCCTTTTTGCTCTCAGTGTCTAGATAGAGGATATTATCATAGTCTATGGCGACCATGACCTATCGTTCACGTCCTCAGGTTCGAGCATAGGCATTGACAGGTCGAAGGTTGTAACCAGGTCGCCGGTTACACCTTCATCATACTCTGGACCTGTAGGTATCACCATGGCGCTCAAGTCCTTCCAACCGGTAAGACCAGGGGAAGAGGAGAAGGTGACGGCAACACGCTTACGACCGTCAGCACCCACAGACCCATACTCATTCATGATGGCCTTCGGGATGTTCACACGGCCGTCACGACCTACGGTGAGGCGGCGGTCCCCTATCCAGACTTTTGCACCCGCTTGACGGGCTCCATAGTTCCCGAAGGGGCGAACACCGCCACGGCCGTCTGAACGGGCAACCACTAAAAAGGAGAGGCGTGCCATTCACAGACCCCAGTAGTAGGCGATGTAGACAGTAGCAAGCAATTCAAGGGTGAGCACCATAACCAGAGTGGCGACAGCCACATAGATGGCAATGCGGATGACCCGCTTGATAAAGGACTTCATACCATGTTCCTCCTTCCAATGTCGGCCTTCACAACACGAAACGAGCCATCAATGAGGGCTTTCTCAGCCTCCGGCATGCACTTAAACTTAGGACACCAAGAGACTCTACGACCGTTGCAACCGGTCATGGTGGCCACAGTGCCAAGAGAGGCACAGTCAGCAACGGCGATACGGCAAAGAGCACATTTGAGGGGAACCTGAACCGTTACCCCTCCAACTAAGGCGGTTTGCATTATTCTAACATCTCCTCAAAGAATTTGCGCCAGGATACACGCTTGTTCATGGTGGACGCTTCACCATCCTCGTTGGCTTCATTGCGGATAAGAGAATCAACCTCTTCCCAGTCCATGACCTTACAAAACGAGTATCGACCATCGGAGTCAAGGACGGCAAGGGCGTAACGGATACCAGAGGCACGCACACGCTCGTGAATAGTGCCGTAGAAGCGGAACCGACCGAAGCGGGACTTTTTAACGCCCTTGTATTCGTAATACTCACGCTCGTGGGTGTAAAGGAAGCAAAACTCCTCCTTGTAGCGGCCGGAATCCATTACGGCCTGCCCGTATGCTACGTGTCCAAAGACACGGTTGAATAACTTCGGTGATGTCTCCGAGGATGTCAACACCGAGATGACTCTCTTGTGTAGAGTGTCCATGAGAGTGTCTATAGTGAGCCTATTATTTATAGGTATCTCTCGTGGGATGGTGGGAGGGTGGCGCACTACATTTT
>JAQUQE010000048.1 GCA_028716225.1 Dehalococcoidales bacterium
CCATCCCCAACGCCTTATCCTGAACTGACCCCAAAGCCTACACCTGAACCTGTACCAGAACCACCCCCACCTGAAGAACCTGTACCAGAACCACCTCCGGAGACACCTAAACCAACGCCCAAAAAAGGCAAGGGCGCCGGGGATAAAGAAGAAAAATGGACCAAGGAAGAATTCAACAGCGCCATTAAGTGGAAAGACGGCTTTATTATCCATGCGATTAAGTCACCATACAGGCGAGGAGTCGATGAAAAATCCTTCCACAAGGATAACCTTCCTAAAGGTTTTGACCCGTCCGGAGCCATAGAGCAATACAAAGGACCCGGCAGCCAGCAAAAGAGCGCCCGGGTAACCGGAGCTTTCCCGAAGAAGCGTACGATAGACGTTGGAAATCAGGATATCGTCGTCTACCGTACAAAAGGCAACCGCGTGAGGATGCGTCACATTAGGGACACTCGCGGCACTTCCAGCCAGAACACGATAAAGAAAGGGCATAACGCCAGCCGCAAAAGAGGAAGGGTTTACCACACCAACATCGGCGGCTCCACTGTAGTCAGCCGCCGGCCGATAAGGAGCTATTAATTAACATGGACCAAAAGACAAAGGAGATATTAAAAAAATGGCTGCCACCCACAATCGTTTTCCTCATCATAGCCTGCGTCTGCGTACAATTCATCTTCGCTCCGGTCGAGATACATAACAAATATAAGGACGGTACGGAGGAACGGATAGGCTCCGGGTTTCTTTACCTTCAAGGCGCTAAGCTAATCGTAGAATCCTGGAAAGAGTTCCCTAGATACACAATCGGGCTTGGTATCAGTGCCTATTTTGCTTTTTGTGGCGCGGCGTTTTGTATTTATAACCTGCACAAGGCTAGTCAGGAATGAGAAGGTTAATCTTAATAGTCACAGTGGTATTTTTAGCGGCGGCCGCCGGCGTCATGATGCCGGAGACTGCCTACGCCATGGACGAGCCGGAAGGCGTCAGCCTATACGATATCATGATTTTCCATGACCTTCTCTACGAAGATGATTTTACAGCCATCGTCCCGTATCATATATCCTTCGAGACCACGCCGGACGATGCTATCAACCAGACTTTTATCTTCTCCGTGCTAAGCGAAAACGGCACCACCCAGCTCGGAGCTGTTACGGCACACCCGCGTTACTACGGCGGATACGGCAAAGGGGTTGTAATGTTTTACCTTCAAAGTGGAATGGTATGGAATAGACCTTATATATTCCGTGTCCAGCAGAACCCAGTCTATTACCCATCGCCGCAAAAATGGGATTTTACAATCGGCAATAATCAGTATTCGACCGATGCCGACCAAAGCCAAGGGTTAAGGGCTAAAATAATCGATTCGGCGACCGAGCTTTCGACGGAGTGGAACGTTGACCTGCTCTCTTCCGGAGATAGCGGGCAGACGGTCCTATCGACCTACGGCGAGCTTTACTATCTGAACGCCGTACCAGGGCTTCAAATCATGTGTCCGGAACTTTTCAGCGTACAAATAGAAACCCCGGACTATACGAAAAGGGCGTGGTCCTACACCCTGGCGGAAGTTTTAAGAACAAAATACGCCGGCACGCTTATCGAGGATTTCATGACCGGCTACGCCGGGCTATTTTCCATGGAAACAAACACAGCCATGGACATAGGTTCGATATTCGTATTTGCCATCGTTATTATAATATCCGCCTGGAAATTTAAGGCTTCTCTACTTGCCGCTTTTACGGATGGTTATACAGTATTACTCCTGCTTATGCTGGAGGGTTTTATCTCCATGATAATAGTCGGCTTTATAGCTTTTCTTTCCACGCTGCTGGGGGGAATAATATTATTTTTTAACAGGTCATAAGGATGAAAAGAGCGCTCTTAATTTTAATATCGATATTTCTTTTTACAGCAGGTCCTTATGCTGCTTTCGCTTCCGATATCAGCGAGGCTAATTATACTGGCACGCTACAGGCAACAAATAGCGGGGCAGACGCGACGAATGTTGCCGCCAATTTTGCGCTTAGCACTACGGCTCTTATAACGGCCGGGCAGCTCAATGCCGACGCAATGAACGTTGTGGCAAGAGATGACTACGGTAACGATACCGCTGTAATGCCCGGCTACGAAAATAATCCATGGATAATCTTCTATAACAACATTCAGGCCAACGCCAGCCGCAACGCTTATATTTATACCGGGGATGTTACAGGAGGAGAGGTATTCTACTTTCCCGGGTCCGGCGGGCTTACCGTACGGGACGCAATAACGGCCGAGGGTAATGATTTCGAGTGGCATTTTAACGACGTACAACTTACTTCCGGCGCTGGCGCAAGCCAGTATATCTATAAACACTCCGATGCTACCAACGGGGGCATCGAGCTTTTTAAATCCGAGACCGTACCAGAAAATGTGACCGCAAGGATATTTGTCCGGAGTGCTCCTTTAACTGTAACTTTATATCCAAACTCCGCAGGAGACAGCACTCAGCTAACACCTATACCTGGTCCTACAAACTGGGAATGTGTTGATGAGGCAGTTACTGATGATAATGCTACATATGTTCGAAACACTACCACTTCTTACTTGAAGGACTTATATAATCTTACAACGAGTGGTCTTGGAGGTGCTACTAGTGCTATTGCTGCGGTTACTTTATACTTCAGAATATCTGGTATAGAGGGAGATACTGCATATGCTAAACCAGTTCTCAAATTAGGTGGTACTGAATCTATTGGCACCGAAGTTTCACGAACTGGTGCCACCTATAACACGTTTTCTCAATCATTTTCTAGACCTGGAGGAGGAAGTTGGTCTTTGTCAGACCTTGCAAGTCTACAAGCAGGAGTCATGCTCAAAGCAACACTTGCTCAAGCAAGATGCACTCAAGTTTATGTGGTTATTACCTATACGACCAGAACATATACCGATTTAACTGTCACTGGTGCAGATACTGATACTAGCCACGATTTCACGCTTTCGTTAGCGGGCGGCACTTTATCTTTCCAGATGGATAGTGAAGCCCCTGAGACTACCGCTTTTGTCGGCTCAATTCCAAACAGTACATCGGATGTAACACTTCTCGAGGGAGATGCCTGTTTATATGCCGAATCTGTTACCTACACCCAGGGCGGCACGGTAAGGGGTCAGTGGGCGTGGGAATACCCCGATGAAATGGACAGCACCCTCACCAACGGCACCGGCGCGGCTAGCGGTTCGCCTATTACCCTGGCGCTCGGCGCTAATACGGTTACTGTAACAAGCGCCGGGACATTCGTTATCAGCAACGCCTTCGGCTGGCATGTTAAAGCGGTAAGCGGCGGGGCTACCGTGACAGGTAGCCCTAAATATTGCCCGAGCCCGACCACAAGGGGGACCACACAGGAGACTACCATTACCGTCACCGGGACCGGCACGATTACCGTAACCGTCGAAAGGGTATTGACCGACCAGAGCGCAAATAGCTACGATGCCGCGGCTACATTCAGGACAACATCGAGCGATGCTGACGTGAGCACTTTATTAACATCTTTCAAACCAACATCTGAAGCGGCCCCCGAGCAAAGCCTTATAAGCGACTGGCCGGAAATGATTTCCGATGTACCGGAAGAGCCCTCGTCTATGTACACGGAAGAAACTCAGCCGGGGATATTTTTTGCTCCGCTTCTACACGCTATATGGCCAGATAGTATCCCCGAATCTCTCTTCTGGTATAATTTTGCTTTCTCCACAATAATCGGCGCAGGCATCCTGACATTCTATCTTATGGCCTCAAAGGGGCAGAACGGGCTATTATTAAAAATCATCGTCATGCTGGCGATAATGATATTTTGGTCAGTACCCGGGCCTAACATTTACGGGATGTATGTCAGCATTTATTTCATATTTTGGAGCTTCGGCGTCCTGGTATTATCCAGGAATTACGGATGGTGAAAAGATGCGCGCTCAACAAATTATGTTCATGGGTTTAATACTGGCGGCGGGAACGTTGATATCGCTGACATTCGCCGGGGCGTGGTTCAGTGATGCAGATGTCGATATAGCCAATTCTTTTACGGTATGGAAACAGGTAAATATCCTCGGGCTCTGGAGCGTCAATACCATAAATCTTGATTTCTTTATCGGCGGGGCAAAATCCCTGATGATGATGGACTTCGCCTTTTTCGTCGGCGCCGGTCAATTATTTCAATGGTTTATGTTTTTTACTTTCGGGCTGGCTTTGCTGTGGGGGATATTTACGGTAATAATCTCGGTCGCCCAAGGTTTCCTGCACAGGTGAGCTATCGTCTTTCCACCCGGGGCTTTAACACCGGCGGCAATGTCTCGGAATCTTCGTGATAGAACCATTTATCGTTCATCCTTTCATACCATCCGGTCATTGTAACCGACCCATCATGATTTGTTACAGCTTTCTCGGCGTAATAGTAATGCGTAACAGTAGGCACACGGTACGGCGCTGCTGAAACGTCCGGTAGAGTTTTATCTATCCGCTGGCAATTACAGCCCGATGTCCCGGAACATGTAACAAAAATAAAACCGATAACCGCGATAACCGCCAGCAGCGCCAGGAGCTTTACGATACAGCCAAGATTAATATTCTTCATGTAACCCCTTTTTGTTTAATCCTCCTCGGTTTGTTCCAGTAAGGGGTTTTACAGCGAGGGCATATCTCTATGTCAGCCTCGATATACTTTACCGCTCCGGCTTCCGCCGGTAAATCCTTATCGCCGCGGGGCGTCCATATATGCCCGCAGCGCAAACATGTTAGAACAGGTATTTTGAATTAACATTCTCACTCCTATCGGATGTTTATCTATATTATATATCTTTCGTCCATCATCGCTTCTCCCTCCGGGGCCCCTTCTACTCCTTGTAGCTCACGCCGCGGGCCGGCTTTATTTCTTCCGGCCATGGAGGAAAAGCATCATATCTTTCGTAATAATCTAAAAAATCCCTGCGGTTACGCTTTTTTTCTTTTGTTTTCAATACCGTAGCCACGCCGATTAGTACAGTGCCTACAGCAGCTACTCCCATACCTGCGTACATCATCGTCAGGGCCGCCTGCTTATCGGCTTCAGTGTTAATAATAGGCTGATTGATGGCATTGGATAAGAAGAAAAGCCCGATTAAAATGATAAAGAAACTTAATATAGCTAATCTCCCGTACCATTTGTTGTTTTTGTAAGGCGCGTGGTCCGCCAGGACCTCGATGTACCTTTTATCGATGTTCATTATTTAACCTCCGTTTTATAAATTGATTATCCATTATCTACCTCCAAACTTCTATTTTATCAGGGTACTTTTTTAGGTATAATTCAGTACCCGCCCAATCGGATACTATTCCCTCGCCATATAGCTCAATTCCACACTTCTCGCAAAGTGCCTTATGGTCTCCTGAAGGCTCTCCGGTATCCGGCTCCCTCAAGTCAACGGCTGGCTTTTTACCGCACACATCACATTTTAGTTTCCAGTCGAGTTCATATTCAAAATCACCACACATACTACACCCTCCCGCTCAAATGATTTAATGCTGGATGATAAGGTTCTAAATGGCTCTCGCATCGTTGTCCTTTTCTGCAAGGATGAGATTTGCAAGCGTGACCCCACCCGCCTTTGTTATCTTCACCCAGTTCATCTTTACGAAGTTCTGTATCGGTGAATATGTGACGACATTCGGTACATACCCATATTCTTGCTTCCCACTCTGGTAAATTTGATATACCATGCGGATGTTTATGTGATGGATAAAATAAGTCAGTATCTCTCTCTTTCATATCAACCCCTCGCTGCCATCCGGTTAATAAATTGGCAAGGCTCAGTGAAGTGGAACACTCCATACCAACCGCATTTACAGATACAGCGCCATCCACCAGTGTAGTGCTCAACATCTGTGGTATTGCCACACTTGGGGCACTTCTCAGGAGCAAACATTTCCTTTGGCATTAACTCACCACCTTTGCCACTTCTTTAATGGGCGTAACCCACTTTTTGCAACGTGGGCAATACATCTGGTAGAAGTAATCGCCCGCATGGGGAATATCAGGATTGCGTAAAGCCTCACGCCACCATAGACCAGCTTTGCCACATTCAGGGCATCGCTTAACAACTTTGGGACCAACAGGGGAGTATCGGTTAGCCTTACCAGGTGCGTTACAACATGGGCTTGGATTGTCCTTAAGGGTACATCCACGGAAACCATGCCAGCGATAGGTTTTACCGCATTGAGTACAAACAGCACTAGCCATTATCTCATCCCCTTTTCCTCTAGCGACTTGATACGGTTTTCTAACTGCTCAATACAGTCAACCAGTTTGATGTGTCTGATAAGCTCAGCCGTAGCTACTACTGCCGGGCTGATCGGCTGTTCCCTTATCTTTTTGCTCGTGGCCATGCTACTGCGCCTCCTTGGGTTGATAGTCAGTGCACTTCTCCTGAATGAGACGGACCGCCTTGTTAGGCCTCGTGATGCCGCTCAGGGCATAGAAGCAGAACGTCCCGTCTCCCAGGTCATAGTGTCCTTTCTGACACCGGTAGATATCTCGATCGGAGAAGACCTTAGCCTTCTCCAGGTGCGTGCAATCCTGGCACCTAGGCATTGGTGACCTCCTTCTTTTATTCTGGTAGCGGGGGTGGGAATCGAACCCACAATGTCTCCACGCCGGCCGGAAAAGCCTGAAAAATTTTACGGGCATCCACCGCGGCATTATCCAGATAACACCCAGGGCAATCATAGTATAGCCCAGGATGGGGATTTGCGGTATCTGGATTGTATCGATTGAGTCGTTAATTCCGATTTTAACGTACACGAAGGCTCTTGTCCTCCTTCACCGCTTGGCGTATCTTCTCCGCGGTCCCGAGATATTCGACCTTCTCCGGATAATCGCCCCTGGCGTTACGCTGGCTGTAACAATAGTAGTAATAGGTCTTACCATTGGCTTTTTTTATGCCCCTTATCCATCCGCGCGATCGGCGGCGTTTTCGAGTGTGTTTTTTGGTCGGGGTAAGTGGACCACCAGACGCGGTAATCGTAGACCCGGGCAAAACCCCGACCAATTTTTTGTTTTTGTAATTTTTATTCGTAATATCCATAATTTCCCAGCTTCAGGATTTTGGACGCGGGCGCACAATTAGCATTAAGTCTTCTGTAGTTTTCTTTTTACTTTCCTGAAGACTCGAATAACTTTAAACAAGATTGTTTTCCATCGGGGGGGGGGGTAATCGAACACAAGTCCATGACGGACTGTGAAAGCCGTTCTACCGCCAGCCTGCAGTATTTCTCTTCTATCTCAATACCGATGGACTTACGGTTGAGATACTTTGCAGCTACGATTGTTGTGCCGCTACCCATAAACGGGTCTACTACTAGGTCATCGGAGAAGTAATGTACCAGCCAATAAAGATGCTGCAGTCGCCTTGTACAGGGGTGAGGTAATTCTTCAATGGCGGTAATATGAGCAGGCGCTCTTCCTTCATGAATTTTATGTTTACCATTGTGTTTTTGGAAAAGTTTTTCTACGTAATTAGAGCGGCAAACACCGGGCATAAGCTGCCGGTCTTCACGCCAGCGCGGGGACTGCCCGAAGACATAGGCAAAATCGCCAGTATTCAGGATGCGACCTTTGTAAGACGGTATCGTATATTCCAGAGAGCATATTCTTAAAAATGGCAGCCAGGCTGGAAGGGATTTTAAGAAACGCGGGTCACTGTCACACCCGAGTTGAATTACCAGCCGGCGCGTCGACCGTGGGAGCGCCTGGCAAAACTCTTTAAAGAGGGAGTAGGGACGGTCAGCTCCGGGAATATTAGTATTAGCACCTGGCCAAACCGGGTCCGTTATTATCTCAATATCAGACATGCCCGGTAAAATCTCCCTGGCATCGCCGTTATAGATAGTCACCCATTCGTCTTGATAGTAAGGCCTCATGGCAGCTGCACCCCTATCTTATAGCCGTCCGG